>JBDLIF010000174.1:0-5912 GCA_039714955.1 Pseudomonadota bacterium
CCAAGCCATGGACAGTCTCACTACCACATTCATTGTTACGAAGGGGATTGGAAGAGCCAGTTAGCAAATAATCGAAAATTCTGGATTGCTTTCTCAAGTGATTAGAGCAGCCATACTGTTACCTGTGGCTATCAATGGAGAATCATCATGACTTATGTCGTTACCGAAAACTGTATCCGCTGCAAATACACCGATTGCGTGGATGTGTGTCCCGTAGATGCTTTTCACGAGGGGCCAAACTTCCTGGTGATCAACCCTGATGAATGCATTGACTGTGATGTTTGTGTTCCAGAGTGCCCGGCAGAAGCCATTTTTGCAGATGGGGAGTTGCCGCCAGAGCAAGAGAAATTCATCGAAATCAACGAGGAACTAGCCAAGCAATGGCCGGTGATTACCAAGAAAAAAGACCCGCTTCCTGACGCCGAAGAATGGAATGGTGTTGAAGAAAAGTTACGGTACCTGCAACGTTGTGGATGATGTACCGTTGCCGGCAAAGAAAAGTGTCGCGCAGATACCTGGATAATGCTCGAGAACCTGGCGTCGACAATGGGGGTGATTAATGACTCAGGGTTTGCCCAACCGCTTTGAGAAAACCGCTGGTATTCACCTCGCCTTTTGCGTAGGCCTCGTGCCAACCATTTGGGACCGGCATCGCCTGATACAACTCCTGTCGTCGTGCCTCAAACAACTTCCTGTTCACACCTTCAAAGTCAGCTGCACAATAGACCCGTTTTCCTACCGCCGATGATAGGTCAGCCAACCACGCCAGCCCATCGACACTGCGCAATAGATGATGGTCGAATATGAGGGTATCGACACTATCGGCCAGACGTAACGCATTGTTCCAGGCCTGACGACGTTCCTCTTTACTGAGTTGTTCCAAATAGAGGGGCGGCCCCGCAGCAAGCACGATATCAGGCTGCCACCGGATAATCGTATCCACTGTCTGCTCATCCAGAAGCTGGATATCCGAGGCATGCACGAAAACAGTCCCCCCGGTATCGATCCGCGTCATCATTACCGTTCCAAATCTACTGTCCGATTTTCCATGAGGCACGGCTTGGGAGAAAGATAGTGGTCCATCACATCGCCCGTTGGCGATCTGCATATTACTCCCCAGCAGTTTCTTCAAATCCTGAAATCGTTTCGCCATCTTCGGTGGTGATCCCTCTGGTGACAGACTCCAAACGCAGAGTCGCTGAAAGCGGGAGGGTAGATCCTGAATGGATAGTTGATAAGGATTGGCCTCGGCGAGCGGGACATGATCACCATGAAAATGGCTGAACACTACGTCGGTCGCCTGTTCCAGTGCCGCCACTATACTTTCACGCACCTGTTCACCGATCGCCACCTGCAGCGGATGAGGAAGCAAACCATGCCGCTGGTACCCCAGGGCTACACCGGGATCGATGACAATGCAGCGGTGAGCAAAATTCACCTTACAGCAGAGCCCACGCACACCCAGGGACTCGGCGGCGATAATCTCGAGACCTACGCCAGTATCGGTTTCCACGGCCTCACTCCCCAATGGTCCGTTCCTGTCATCAGTCGTCCCTGCGCAGCCGGTATCGTGTCTCCCAGACGTAGCGTGCAATGACCGTATCGAGACAGCTGCACGTCATTGCTCGGTGGTCGGGTTGGTATCCACCATGGGAACGAAGGCGACACCGAGAATATCCCGGGAATGGATTTCACCCTGGGGATCCTTTTCCACCAGGATGAGTTCCTGGTGACTGTAGGGCTCTCCTACCGGGTTAACCAGCCTTCCACCCGGCTTGAGCTGTTCGACGAGGGCCGGTGGAACATAACCCGCCGCCGCGGTGACGATGATGCCATCATAGGGTGCATGCTCAAGCCAACCCTGGTAGCCATCACCCGTGCGGGTCTGGATATGGTCATACCCTAGCTGTTGGAACAGCCGCTGAGCTGCTTCGCTGAGTTCCGGCACCACTTCCATGCTATACACCTGCCGGCACAGCCGGGACAGGATAGCGGTCTGATAGCCGGAACCGGTACCGATCTCCAGAACTCTGTGCTCCGACCGCAGTTGCAGCATGTCGGTCATCAACGCCACGATATAGGGCTGGGAAATGGTCTGTCCATGGCCAATGGGCAGCGGACCATTATCGAAGGCGGCATCTTTCAAATCCGGCGGCACAAAGGCATCGCGCGGCACCTCACGCATGGCGGTCATGACCTGCCGATCCAGATAATCCCGACCAATCATATGACGGGTGAAGGCCACCTCGCTCTCGATATCCTCGATCATCCTCTGCTGCCCATCCTTCAGGCTCATGTGCCCTCCTCCCAGGATGAAAGATAGTTCTGCTGCTCCGTCGTCCATGGTGATGACCGGCCGATGGTTCAGCACCGCATTGATATGTTGATAGTAGACATCGGTGGACTCGCCGCGAATGGCGAATACGGGTATGCCATGACGCTCCACCAGGGCGGCAGCCACGTCGTCCTGGGTACTCAGTGGATTGCTGGCACAGAGTGCCAGATCTGCCCCCGCCGCCTTCAGGGCACGGGCCAGATTGGCGGTCTCGGTGGTGATATGCAGGCAACCGCTGAGACGTATGCCCTCCAGGGGGCGCTGCCGGCCAAACCGGCCCATCAGCTGACGTAACACGGGCATCTCCTGCAGCGCCCACTCGATGCGTCCATCACCCTGCTCTGCCAGTGCCGGGTATTTGATATCGAAATCTGCCCTGGGATCCATGGTTGTTTCCTCGACGGTTTTAGCTTCCTTACCATCCTACTCCGGGTCCGGATCGCAGGGAATATGATAGCTGCCATGGCGGTAGCAGAGAAAAATACGGGCCGTTCAGACCGTCAGGAAGCCATCCGGGGCCAGGCTGGTGGCCAGCATCACCGTATTGATATCCAGATGCTCTTTCCAGGTCTCGGCTTCCTGGTTGACCGGATCCAACCAGAAGGCTTCGATATCTTTGACCAGTGGCAGATACCCCATCAGGATCCCTACAGCTTCATGTAGCCGTGGGTGGTTTTTGAACCGGTCCGGTTGCTCTTCGATCGATCGCTGAATTCTTTGAACGGCCCGCAACCCGATGGAAAACCCGAATTCCCGAAAGGCGAGCCGGTAAGCCGCAGGCAGGTGCAATGCGTTACTGCGCACGAAGGATTGCACTCCCGCCAGGGAGGCGTTCAGCAAGATTTCCAGCGGCTCAGGCTGACTGAAGTCGCAATCGACTGTCATCTGTGCCACCGTACAGGCGTCGCACAGAAGCCCCCCAATGCCCAGTGCATCATCTGTGGCCCAGCTCCGCCCCCTGCAGATCTCTGCCATCTCCGTGATCTCGCCATGGAGATCCGGCCCGGTCATTTCTGCCTGTCCCTCGGGCAGGCAACTCTGTAGCTGGCTGTAGGTGATGTAGCCATCGAGCGGATCATGCTGTCCCATGGATGGGACAAGAGGCCGGCTCAGGCCGATGCTCATCTTCCAGTACATACGTTTCCGACCACCGAAAGATGGCACATAAGTAAAGCGTGCATGAGCGGTCTTTGCCAGTTCTGCGGCCCACCGGTTATAGATCGGATCGCCGGTAATCCGGCTCACCCGGTTCAGCGCATACATCCACTTGGTCAGATAATGGAAGTACTGGCCATCCCGGTCCCACTCCAGAACTTCTTCATAGGGATCCTTGGGACCACGCTCATTCATGGCCTTGCCGATCCTCAGCCCCCCGATGGTGGGATGCCGTTCACCCTCCTGTTCGCCAAGGCCGCTGATCCAGCCACTCCGGGGATCGTCCCCCCGGTGGCGGCCGAGGGTGTGGTGCACCTGGTCCACCAGGTCCAAGGCAAGATCCCTGTATCTTTGGTCGCCGGTGTGGCCATAGAGCCCCAGGTAGTTGCAGACGGCAAAGGCATCAGTCCAGAGATAACGCCGCGGGGTCTCTGCAGCCGGTGACAGCCCGGTGCGCCGGGCGAATTCGATCATCAGTTCTTTAATCATGGGTGTGTAGAAGATATAGACGATGTGTGTCCCGAAAACCCATAAAACCACCCTGCGCCGATGATCTAACCGAGCATACCCTCCGTTTCGGCATTCAAGATGTCCAGAGGATAAGGCCGCACCCCGGAATAGGCCTGTGCCTGGAGCGCAAGCAAGCCCACCTGGGGACCGTTTCCGTGGGTTACCACCGCGGCATGATCTCGTGCAATTTGTGCAACCCGTGCTGCCGCGGCTTGTACATTCCTTCTCTGCACATTGGCTTCCATGGGGTCATCCCTGTGCATCAGGGCGTTGCCGCCAAGTCCAATGACCACCAGCACCGACCTACTCCTCGCTCGTTAATTGCTGCGGAAACCCGTCGATGATTCCGGCAATGTGTGGATAACGCTCATAAGCGGCCTGTATCTTTGGCACCATGGAGGCGCGCGGGTCTACTATCTCCGCAGCACCTGCTTCGCGCGCGGCAACATAACCTGCTACACAGGTGTGCCTTTATATGTCATTTCTATTATCTTAGACATTCTTATGCAGAACCAGACCACACTCAAGCGCACTCTTTCGCTCCCACTGGTTGTACTCTACGGTCTGGGTACCACCATTGGTGCGGGCATCTATGCGCTGCTGGGTGAGGTGGCGCGCAACGCCGGCATGCAATCCCCCTGGGCCTTCCTCATTGCTTCCCTTATCGCTTCCTTCACTGCCCTGAGTTTTGCAGAGATGGTTTCCCGCTTTCCCCGCAGCGCAGGCGAGGCGCTTTATGTACGTAAGGGCCTTGGGCTGTCGCAGCTAGGTACGCTGGTCGGACTGCTGGTGGTACTCGCGGGCTGCGTCTCCAGTGCCACCCTTATCAATGGCTTTATCGGCTACTTGGCAGAGTTTGTGGTAATGCCACCTGATCTGGTCATCCTGTTGCTGGGTCTCTCGCTTGGTTTGCTGGCCGCCTGGGGTATAGCCGAGTCGGTCCTGGTGGCAGCTGTCTTTACCCTGCTGGAGATCGGGGGACTGCTGCTGGTGATCTGGAGTGCCAGGGAAGGTTTCGGGGAAATTCCGGCGCAGTTACCGCATCTTTTGCCTGGCTGGAACCCCGCCGCCTGGTACGGTATTTTCGGAGCATCCCTGCTGGCCTTCTATGCCTTCCTCGGGTTTGAGGATATGGTCAATGTGGCGGAAGAGGTGAAAGATGTCAGGCGCGTCCTTCCTCTCGGTATAATTATCACCCTGCTTATCACCGCTCTGCTTTATGTGCTCCTTTCGTTATCTGCCGTGTTGACTGTGCCACCCCACGAACTGGGTTCAAGCCAGGCACCCCTATCCCTTGTTTACGAACGCAATACCGGCAGGCCTTCAACAGTCATCAGCAGCATTGCGTTGTTTGCCATCATTAACGGCGCCCTGATTCAGTTGATCATGGCATCCAGGGTGCTTTATGGTCTAGCCAACCAGGCGTCTCTGCCCGCCCCTCTGGCCTACGTTCATCCAAGAACACGAACCCCCCTGCTGGCAACTGCCCTGGTGACCGCTTTCATCATTCCATTGGCGCTCTGGTTTCCTCTCGCCAAGCTTGCCGAAAGTACCTCAATTATCACTCTGATCATTTTCACCCTGGTCAATCTGGCGCTTTGGCATTTAAAGGGCCAGGCGCCGGCACCGGCCGGTGTCTGGAGCGTACCCAGGTGGATACCGGCAAGCGGATTTTTCAGCAGTCTTGGACTACTCCTGTTCGGCCTCTGGCATCTACCGGGGAGTTGATGGGACAACAAGAAAAGGCGCTCCGAGCGATTTTTGTATGAAATTATTCGAAGTTGCGTTGTTGTCAAATACCCTTCCATTTACTGCTATTAACGCTTCCTGATTACCCCTGAAACTCAGCCACTTTTCGCAGCCGTGCGTGGTGCTAATCACATGATTGCGAAGGTGTATCTGGGGTGTGGTT
>JBDLIF010000175.1:0-5896 GCA_039714955.1 Pseudomonadota bacterium
CACCCCTTCGGGGCCAGCCTGCGGCTGTTCAAAATCGCTCCCGGCGATTTTGTTAGCGCGCTACCGAAACGTTGACAAATCGGCAGGAAAGCCGATTTGCACGACCGAAGGTCGCCCGTAGGGTGCGGCACAGGGAGGTGCCGCATGAACCCATGCTCCAGCCGGCCGCACTTGAGGTAGTCTTCGAATTCCTGCACGACATAGTGGGGTAAAGCCGTACCTTGCGCTTCCAGGTGGGCCTTGAACGCCGGATAGTACGCCTCAACAAGCTGGTAAAGGAGGGTGTGTTCCGGGCGATGGCGTTCGTAGTGTACCGGGTGATCAGCTGGTACCGGCTGAGCCGCCGAGCCCATGGGTGTTTGCCTTGTTGTTATTCATTTTTTGGCGTTTTGCGAAGTTCGGCCGAGCCGGGCTGGCGGGTAACAGCGCCCGCTGGTCCCTCGTCGTCACGATCAAAATGTTCTAATTATGTTCTCTATCATGCCGCAAAGGAGAACGGGATTCAAATCCTGCACAGGTAGAGGTGGTTACCCAGTAACCCTTTTCCCAACCCAGCTTTGGAAAATACCAGCGTCCTACTTAGAACCCATTAATGCCGTTGGCTGTACGTCACTCCCAGGAGTTGCAAGTGGGTGAGCATGATGGTGTAGTGGATCGTTATGCACCGTGATGGTGCGGATTCATTCAACTAATTATCCAGCGGTGTTTGGACCATGCTTAGAAGAATCATAAGCCTCAAACGGGTTATGAGTGAAAAGGAGTTCATCGTATCGATCGTGGGGGCTTTTATCGCTACCTTGATCGCATCCTTCTTCAGCAACACGATCCTGCAGGCGGAAGATATGCCGCTTATCCTGGCATCCACCGGGGCCTCGGCCATACTCATTTTTTCGCTCCCATTCAGTCCGGTTTCCCAACCCTGGAATCTGCTGGGCGGTCATCTGATCTCTGCATTCGTTGGCGTCTCCTGTTATCTTTTTGTGCCGAATGAACTCGTCGCGTCATCCCTCTCCATTCCCTTTGCAATGCTGTTGATGCACTATCTGCGATGCATGCATCCACCGGGTGGCGCAACCGCCATAACAGCGGTTGTCGGTGGTGCCAACGTGCATGCCTTGGGCTATGCATTTATGATTATCCCGGTCTTTTTCAACGCCATCATCCTGCTCTCCATCGCCATGGCGATAGCAACCTTCCGTGAAGAGAATCCCTTTGAAGTCCGCAAGAAAGAGGTGGAGGAGATAGAAATTCTGGAGGATTAGTGGCAGTTTTCCACCTGCACTCAGGTCCGCCCGTAGGCCGCATTCTCCAATCGCCGAATCCGCTCCTCCAGGGGGGGATGGGTGGAAAAGAGCTGCGCCACACTCTTCCCCTTCAAGGGATTGACGATGAACAGATGGGCCGAGGCCGGGTGGGTCTCCGCCTCTTGCATGGGGATACGCTGGTTGGCCTGGCCCAGCTTGCGCAGGGCGCCGGAGAGCCAGAGCGGATTGCCGCAGATGGCGGCACCCTGGGCATCGGCGACGTACTCCCGGGAGCGGGAGATGGCCATCTGAATCAGCGAGGCGGCCAGTGGGGCCAGGATCATCATCAGGATAGCGCCTATCGCACCAAAGCCATTGTTGTTCTCACTGCTGCGTCCCATGCCGAAGAGCATCGACATCTGGGCGAAATTGGCCAGGGCGGCAATGGCGCCGGCTATCGTCGCGGCAATCGCGCTGGTGAGGGTGTCACGGTGTTTTACATGGGCCAGTTCGTGGGCCATCACCCCGGCCAACTCCTCCCGGGTGAGGATGCGCATCAGTCCGCTGGTGGCGGCAACCGCGGCATGTTCCGGGTTGCGTCCGGTGGCGAAGGCGTTCGGCGCATCACTGGGGATCATATAGACCTTGGGCATCGGCAGTCCGGCCCGGGTAGAGAGCTCCCGCACCACATCGTGCAGTACCGGTGCCTCATTGGGGCCGGCCGGTCTTGCCTTGTAGATCCTGAGCACGATCTTGTCAGAAAACCAGTAAGAGCCGATATTCATCACGCCGGCAAAGAGCAGGGCGATGATCAGCCCCTGCTGTCCGCCCATGGCCTGACCCGCCACTAAAAACAGACCGGTCAAGGCGGCCAGCAGGAGGGTCGTACGCATTCCACTCATATTGAACTGTTTCTCCAGTCGACTATCTGATTAATTCGTAATAATGTGGGTCGCCTTGAGATTTTTCAAGCAGTGACATTCACGCAAACAGCGACCTGACTGCTGCATTAGAGACGAACAACCATGAAAGATTCAGTAAAAGAGTACTACGGCCAGGTCCTGCAACATTCGGGTGACCTGCAGACCAATGCCTGCTGCACCGACAGCGATATGCCCGACCCCTTACGTAAGGTGCTTGCGAATATCCATGAGGAGGTGCTGGCCCGCTACTATGGCTGTGGTCTGGTGAGTCCGCAGTTGCTCAAAGGCATGCGAATTCTGGACCTGGGCAGTGGCTCCGGTCGCGACTGCTACGCCCTGGCGCAGATGGTGGGTGAAGCGGGTTATGTGCTCGGCGTTGATATGACCGACGAGCAGTTGGCCCTGGCCAACCGGCATATCGACTGGCACCGGGAGCGGTTTGGCTATGCCCGAAGCAATGTGGAGTTCAGGAAGGGCTATATCGAACGCCTGGATGAACTGGGGTTGGAGGACGAGAGTTTCGACATCATCGTCTCCAACTGCGTGATCAATCTTTCGCCCGACAAGGAGGCGGTGCTCAAGCAGGCCTACCGTCTGCTCAAACCGGGCGGCGAACTCTACTTCTCCGATGTCTACGCCGATCGGCGAGTGCCTCATCACCTGATCTCCGATCCCGTGCTCTATGGGGAGTGCCTGAGCGGCGCGCTCTACTGGAACGATTTCCTCAATCTAGCGAAAAAGGCGGGGTTCGCCGATCCCAGGCTGGTGGAGGACCGACCCATCACCATCGACAATCCGGAGATCGAAAAGAAGATCGGCCATATCGATTTCTACTCCGCCACCTATCGACTGTTCAAGCTGGAGGGACTGGAGCCAGCCTGTGAGGACTACGGCCAGGCCGTGGTGTACAAAGGGGGTATTGCGGATGGCGAGCATGAGTTCGTTCTGGATGGACACCATATGATTGCCAAGGGCAGGATGTTCCCGGTCTGCGGCAACACCTACCGGATGCTCAACGAGACCCGGTTCCGCGACTATTTTGCGTTCTATGGCGGCTGGGACACCCACTTTGGCATCTTCGATGACTGTGGGAGCAGTCTACCTTTTACACCAGACGATAGGGGGATGGTTGCAACCGGTGGGGGCAGTTGTTGTTGATAATGCTTATTCCACTCATTCCGTTTATACTCGTAGCAGATGATCTCAAGTGGGATGAGACTGGCCCATGGCCGCTGGCCTTGGCGTCACGAATAGAAAACTTTCAATTGAGGAACTTGCGGATCATGCTTAAAAAGCCTTTGCTTGCAGCGACCTTTGCACTCTTGTCCGGCTTGGCGCCGCTTACCGCCTCCGCCCAATCAGATCTGGATCTCTATACGGTAAACCGTCAGCAGGTTTCCATGCATATCGCCATTGCGGGAACCGTGTCGGCACGCAAATCGGTGCAGCTTACGGCGCAGATTCCCGGCCGTATTCAATACATTGCAGGGCAGGAGGGTGACCGTTTTCAACAGGGGGTTCTGTTGGTGCAGATCGATGACAGCGCCTTGCGAGCAAAACACGATGCATCGATCGCCAACCGCGACTCTGCCTTGGCCTCGATTCGCAATGCCAAAATGCAGCTCAACCGGGAGCTACGCTCCCCCCAATCCCGCGCAGGTGGTCAGGCGCCCGGCGGCATGGGCATGCCGTCGATGATGGATCAGATGTTCACCAACCCGATGCAGAACGTGATGGGCATGCGTAGCCATGGTGCTGAGCGGGATTCCGATCTGGTGGCGCGGGAGACTCAGGTCACGGAGGCTACCAATAGATACAAACAGGCGGAGGCGCAGATCAAGGAGATCCAGGCCTCCCTGCGTGACGCCCGCAGCATGGCCCCCTTTTCCGGTGTGGTTGAGACGGTGCATGTGGAAGTGGGTGACACGATGCAGCCGGGTCAGCCGATCCTCAACTACAGCGAGACCAGTGGCTTTCAGGTAGCGGTCGACATACCTTCCCGTATTCGTTCGGGATTGCGCGAAGGTGACCTGTTGCCGGTGCGTCTGGATGGCGCCGACCCGGTCATCAATGGCCGGGTCAGCCGCATCTTCCCGGTTGCCGATCCCCGCCAGCATACGGTAAGGGTGGAGATGGATCTGCCTCTGGGCACCCAGGCAACCGTGGGACAGTATGCCGAGGTCAAGGTACCCGATCTGCAGGCCGAGTGGACATCTAACCTAGTGATCCCCAAGAGCACGGTGATCAGAAAGGGTGGTTTACCGCTGGTCTATGCGGTGGGCGATGACGGGCTGACCCGGCTGCGCGTGGTGAGATTAGGGGAAAACCTGGGCAATGATTTTTGCATGGTGTTATCCGGTCTGCGGGCAGGGGATCTGATCGTCAACAATCCCCCCCCCGGACTGACCGCGGGCGTCAAGGTGCAGCAACCCGCTGAACAGAATCCAGCCACCGAAAACCAATAAAAATACAGGATATCGCCATGTCCCAGAGCGACAATCCAATCCCACAGGCGCAGCTGGGCCTGGCAGGTAAGACCGCCCAGGCCTTTATCCATTCACCGCTCTCCCCGCTGCTGTTTTTCGCCATGCTGGCGATGGGCATACTCGGCCTGATGGCCACTCCCCGCCAGGAGGATCCACAGATCTCCGTGCCCTTGATCGACATCTTTTTGTCTTACCCGGGGGCGTCGACCGAGCAGGTGGCGGATATGGCGGTGGAGCCCCTGGAGCGCATCATGAGCGAGATCCCCGGGGTCAAGCACATCTACTCCGCCAGCGCCCGGGGGCAGGGGGTGGTCACCGTCCGTTTCAAGGTCGGCGAGGAGGCGGGGCCATCACTCATCAAGGTGCATGACAAGCTGGCCTCCAACCTGGACAAGATGCCTGCCGGCGTGCAAATGCCTCCACTGGTGAAGGCAAAGGGTATCGACGATGTGCCGGTGGTGAACCTCACGCTACGTTCCGATGAGTTGGATGGTGGCAGTCTGCGCCGTCTTGGACTCAATCTGCTGCAGCAGTTGAACCGGATCCCAAACACCGGGCAGGGCTTCGTGGTCGGCGGCCAGAGTGAGGAGATCCGGGTGGAGATACTGCCCAACAAGCTGGCCGGTTCCGGCGTCACCACCGAGCAGGTGGCGAATGTCATCCGTGGCGCCAATGCGGAAAACCTTACCGGTCGTGCTGAGCAGGACAACCGCTCCCTGCGAGTCTATGCCGGCAGCTTTCTGAGCAGCGCCAATGAGGTGGGAAATCTGGTGGTCGGGGTGGTTGATGGCCGGCCGGTCTATGTGCGGGATGTGGCCAGGGTTTCCCGGACCATCGAGGACGCGAGCAACTACGTCAACTACTACACCGGCGCGGCCTATGCCGAGACCTTTGGCGATGAAACCCGTGCGGATGGTGAACAGGCGATCACCGTGGCGATCGCCAAGAAGAAGGGCAGTAACGGGGTCACCGTCGCGAACGATATCCTGAAGATGGTCGAGTCCCTCAAGGGCCGGTTGATCCCCGAACAGGTCAAGGTGGAGGTAACCCGTAACTATGGTGAAACCGCACAGGACAAGGTCAACGATCTGCTGTTCAAACTGGTCGTTGCCACCGGCATCGTCACCCTTCTGGTCTGGTGGGCATTGGGCTGGAAACCGGCCGTCGTGGTGACCTTGGTGATTCCCGTGGTGATCCTGATGACGGTGTTCGCCGCCTTCGTGATGGGCTTAACCATCGACCG
>JBDLIF010000176.1:0-5866 GCA_039714955.1 Pseudomonadota bacterium
GCCGTGGAAAATGTGGTGATACCCCCAGGTGAGCAACATTTCGTTGGGGTCTTCGAGCCTGGCATTCGCCTCTTCAAGCCGCTTGCGATACTCCTCGGGGGTCTTGGCGGCCGGGACGGTCCCGGACGGCAGCACCCAATCCTCGATGGCGATGATCTCCGACATCATCGTCAAAGCCGTCAAAAACGGATGGTCGTGCTGGGCGATGAATCCGGGGACGATGACCTGGTCGGCAAAGGTTTCATCGACCGTGTAGGGCTGGTCACCAGCGGCCGCCTTCAATTCCTCCAGTGTGCCCACGGCCAGGATGCGGTCGTCGACCACCGCGACGGCAGTGGCACCCGGCTTGTCCGGATCTAGGGTCACGACCTCCCTGGCCACGTAAATGGTTGCCTCGGGAAGGGGGACGGTGTAGTTGACGATATCCTGAAGGGTGACGGTCTCGCTGTGGGCCTGTGGCCCTGCCAGCAAAGCGCCACAAACGATGGAAAACATTAACGTCTTGATCTTCATTCTTGCTCCTTTCAATAATGTCTTGCAGTCCTCGATTAACGAAGTCCGTCACTTCATGACGAACATCTGGTTCACGGGGTGTTGAACGAGCCTCCCAGTGGGGTTAACCATCCACTCAGGTCCAGCCTGGTGGTGTAATGCAAGCCTGTCCGTGGAATTTGCCCGGTTTTTGCAAACTCAGAGTCTACTTTTTGAGGCGGCCTCGAAAATCTTTGTTGCCCCGTGCGTGTACCTCTTGTTGGCTTATCTGAAGTTCGTCTCGCAGAGCGTTTGTGGCCGGCAGGCGATCATCGGACTGGCACAAATCAATCAACTAACTGTCATGCCCGGGGAATAAGGAGCCTCCCAATCCGCAACTTGGCCTCATTTACTACCATTTTCGATCCTTTCAGGGGCCTTTGATTACGCCAGATCATGATGCCCGATAGTCGCCAAAATTGATATTACTCCCACCCTTGGACGCGATGGTGGACTCAATCCGAGTCTCCCGAGTCACCGAATCTCCGCATACCAAGGCGATTTTCCGATCCCTTTTAAACGTCGGGCGGCTGATGTACCTGCAAAGCTCTCATGTGATCGAAAGGCGCTGTCTGGCGAAGGCAATCCGAGTTTTGCATCCATTCTGAAGGTGACTAAGGCGCTTGGGCTTGAATTATCTTTTAGGCCGCATGTGACGGCGTAGAGATTGAAAACTGAAAGGCGGTATGGTTTCAAGGAAAAGATCGATGATTTGATCCTCTGGAACCGGGCGCTGAAGGAGGTGGAGTTACTCGGTCTCTGGGCTGCCCTGTATGTCATTGACGAGTAGCGCGCATCATCCGTTATTCACGCCTCTCTCAGGAATAATCCCACTTGCGGACAGCCAAACCGATGGCTTAGACTGCCAAGCATGCTGTTTGCGCGTAACGATAAATACACCTCAGTCACAGGGGCATTGCTGCTCTGCCTGGCGCTATTATGCGCCCAGGGCACCAGGCTGCATGTCCATTTTCTCGATTGTGAGCATGCAGCAGCCACGGGCCTGGCGACCACTGACGACAATCATGGGCATGCCCAGCACAGCAAGATCCATCTGGTAACGGATAACTCACACCACCATCATTCCGAGACAGAGATGTCGGAACTGGATGTCAGCCCGCAAGGCTTGTTGAAAAAGCTCCCCGGCATCAATTCCTTGTTTCTGGCCATCGTCTGTATCTTCACCCTTCTGCTGCCGGTTTTTACCCGGCAGGCTGTTCAACGGCATAGTGGCAGCCGCTTTAAAACCCTCCGGTATTACGCGCTATCTCCGCCACTGCGAGCGCCTCCACGAGCATAGATCCCCCTCAACCGAATCCACCGGCCAGGCCAGCACGACTGACTGAGCAGCCTGGCTCTATAGATCCCTGACAGGGCGGTCGCTTGAGCGACCCCGTTTTGGAGACCTGATATGTTTTCACTGCATTTACACCGCTGGGTTCAGCTGTGTCCGTCAGGCTTATCTCTCGCTGGCAAAGGCTTGGGTATACTGCTCCTGGCTATTCCAATCTACGGCAGCGCAGCGCCGCTGACGGAGAGACAAAGTCTGGAGTTCGGTCTGAATCTGATGGATTTCCAGCAGTTGCTCGCCAGCCAAGTTGAGACGGCCCGGGGTGAGCTGACCCGTACGGAAACCTGGATCAATCCCGAGTTCGAACTCTCCAGGGAAGAGGTAGGCGATGAAACCGAAACCGGTGTCTGGCTGCGTCAACGTCTCGATCTCTCCGGTCGTCGAGCACTGCAGCGTGATGCGGCCCAGGCCAACCTCAGTGCGATGGAGGCAGGGGCGAAAAGCTCCCGCATCGAGCGCGCTGCCAACATTCGTCAACAGTTCTTCCAAACCCTCTATCATCAGCAGCAGCAAGATCTGCTTGGCCATTGGGTGGAAAAATTCAAGGCCGTGGAAGCGGCCATGTTCAAACGGGAAGCGTCAGGCGATGTCTCCGGTTATGACCGCCGCCGCATCAGCCGGGAAAAGGTCGCCATACTCGCCCAGCAGCGGGAAAGCAATGCCAACTACCAGGCGGCCTGGGTGCAATTGCTGGGAATACTGGAGCTGGATGAGACCCAGGGTTTCGAGGCTGTCCAAGGTGAGTTGATCCCGGGTGTACCGCCCCCGCTCGCCGAGGTGCTGGAGGCATTGAAGGATCTGCCGGCCCTCGCGCAACTTAGACACCGGAGTGAGACGAAAAGACTGGCATCCCGTGCCTTTGACCTGGGTCATATCCCCGATCTGACCATTGGGCTGGGACAGAAACGGCTGGAGGGACCCGAGGGAAGCGACAGTGGACTGATGCTGAGTGCCGCGCTTTCCCTCCCCCTGTTCGACCGCCAGCAGGGGGATTATCAGCATGCCACGGCGGAACACCGGCAGGTCGAGAGCGAATACCGGCTGACCCTCAGCAGGATGCAGGCGGAAGCGCACAGCCTCTGGAAGCTGACAGCACAACTGGCCGACAACGCCCGCCTGTTTCGCCAACAGAGTCTGGCTGCATCCTATGAGCTGTTGGACATTGCGGAGACCGCCTATCACAACAATGAGCTGGGTGTGCTGGAGCTGATCGATGCCTATCGCAATGCCCTGGAGTCGGAGGTCAGCGCCCTGCAGCTGTCACTGGAGGCTCGCATGAAACAGATCGAATTAGACAAATTGATTGGGAGGAATTTGCCATGAGAGTTTTACTCTTCGTCACAAGCCTGCTGATTCTGGTGGGTTGTGACCTGCTCGATCAAAAACATCCTCATGCCCATGACAATGAAACGAATCTTGCCTCTGATGAACATCACGACCATGAGGATCATGCCTTGGATGGTCAGCATAACCAGGATGATCATGCCCACGCTGAGGAAGCCACCATCGCCCTGACCCATTTCAGCGGAGCCACCGAACTGTTCGTGGAATTTCCCGCCCTGGTGGTCGGACGGGAATCGCCTTTTCTCGCCCACCTCACACGCCTGGACGACTTCAAGCCACTGGAGAGCGGCGTGGTGACCATCGCCCTGATCGGTAGCGGCGTGCCTGATGAACTGTTCAGCATCGAGACCCCGGTCGCTTCGGGCATATTCCGTCCCCTGGTGCTGCCCGAGCATGCAGTGAAACGTCGGGTCATCCTCAATTTCGAGGGAGATAACCTCTCCTCCAACCATGACCTGGGGGAGTTCCAGGTCTATGCATCGGCGGAGGAGGCGCTGGCCGCGATACCGCAGGAAGGGGAACCGGAAGATGCCATTGTCTACCTCAAGGAGCAGCAGTGGCAGGTAGAGTTTGCCACTGCGGAGGTGCAGGAATGCGAGCTGCGCGCCAGTATCGCGGCAACCGGCACCCTACGACCGCGGGCCGATGGGGAGGTCTATCTGAGTGCGGCCAGCGCCGGCCACATACACAGCCAGGGGGACTTCCCCTATCCGGGTATGCCAGTGGAGGCCGGCCAGGTACTGGCGACCATCATTCCACGTCTGGGGGTGGATAGCGATCTCTCCACCCTGCGCGCCAGCCTGGACAAGGCCCGTGCCAACTTTGAACTGGCGGAGCATGAACGGGAGCGCCTGGAGCAGCTGTGGGAGGATAAGGTGATTGCCCTGCACCGCCTGCACGAGGCGGAAAGCACCCTGCAGGTGGCCAAGGCCGAACTGGATGCCGCCAAGCGGCGCTTTGAGCAAAGCAGCGGGGAAAAACCGCTTGCCAGTACCGGCATACCCATTCTCGCGCCCATCAGCGGCGTGCTCGCCCAGGCCCAAGTGGCACCGGGCAGGTATGTGGGTGAAGGGGAGGCCCTGTTTCACATTGTCAATGTGGACCGGCTATGGCTGGAGGCGCGTATCGCGGAGGCAGATATCGGCCGCCTGCGGGACCCGGACGGGGCCTGGTTCAGCGTGGAGGGTTTTGAGCGGACCTTCAATACCTTCGAGCTGGACGGGCGCAAAGTGGGTCTGGGCGGCTCGATCGATCCGGTGAGTCGCACTATTCCCCTGATCTTCGAGTTCGACAATCCGGATCAGCGGTTGCGCAGCGGGATGTTCGCCAACGCGCGGGTGTTTACCGGCGAGACCCGCTCCGGACTGGCGGTGCCCTCCTCCGCGATCTTTGACGATGCCGGCCAGGAGGTGGTCTACGTGATGTTGGATGGCGAATCCTTCCAGCGCAGGATCGTCCGGCTGGGCATCCGCGATACCGACAGGATCCAGCTGCTCAGTGGCGTGCAGCCGGGGGAGCGGGTGGTCAGCCGGGGCGCCTACCTGCTGCGTCTCGCCGCCACCTCCCCCGCCGAGGCCGGCCACGGCCATGCCCATTGACCAGACAAGGGAGCTGCTTAAATGATCGCACCAACCATTCGCTGGTCCCTGCGCAACCGACTCTTCGTGGTGGCCGGTGCCCTGCTGTTGCTGCTGTGGGGGGGCTACGAGACCAGCCGCATGCCGGTGGATGTCTTCCCCGATCTCACCGCCCCCACCGTCACCGTGATAACCGAGGCCCACGGCATGGCACCGCAGGAGGTGGAGACCCAGGTCACCCTCCCCATCGAGAGCGCCCTCAATGGCGCATCCGGCATTCGTCGAGTGCGTTCGAACAGCCAGGTGGGACTGTCACTGATCTATGCGGAGTTCGACTGGGGTACCGACATCTATCATGCCCGCCAGCTCATCACCGAAAAGCTGCAGACCGTGCGTGACGGCCTGCCACCGGAGGTAGCCAGTCCGGTGCTGGCACCGGTAGCCTCGATCATGGGTGAGATCATGTTCATCGCCCTGCACTCGGAGCGTCACAATGCCATGGAGCTCAAGTCCACCGCCGATTGGGTGGTGCGGCGCCGGCTGCTCGCCGTACCGGGTGTTGCCGAGGTCATCCCCTATGGGGGGGAGACCAAACAGTACCAGGTGCTGGTCAAGCCGGAACGCCTGGCGGCCTATGCCATCGGCTTGGATGAGGTAACCGCCGCATTGAGCATGACCAACCGAAACAGCTCTGCCGGATTCTACAGCGAAGGTGGACAGGAGTATCTCATCCAGGGTTTGGGACGGGTGCGTTCGGTCGAAGAGATCGGCCAGACGGTGGTCGCCATGCGTGGCGACCAGCCGATTCTGGTGCGTCAACTGGCGGAGGTAAAGATTGGTCCCGCATTGGTGCGCGGCACCGCCGCGCATAATGGACAGCCTGCCGTGGTCCTGGGCATCCAGAAACAGCCTGGTGCCAATACCCTGGAGCTGACCCGCCGGCTTGACCAGGCGATCGGCGCAATCCAGCAGGCTTTACCAGATGGGATACAGATCGAGAGCCATATCTTCCGCCAGGCCGATTTCATCTCGGTCTCCATCGACAACCGCTGTCGGCATCATG
>JBDLIF010000177.1:0-5862 GCA_039714955.1 Pseudomonadota bacterium
TTCCATCTTGGCATACATACGGATGACACGGGTAATCCCATCCCACATTTTGTCGGCAATCCCCATCAGGCTGCCGATTATCGTCTCGCTTTAGTAAAAGGACATTGTGGCCAATTTAAGTCATGTGTCCCCATGGCAAGAAAATCTAGTGATAGCTGTTATCAAATGATGTTATTTGAAAACACGCTAATATAATTCATAATTAAACTAAGGATAAGGAAATCCAACCACCGGGAGAATGGTGTTATGTGGCAGTAGAGAAAGGAGAGTAGTCATGAAAAAACGCGCAGTTCTTATCTCCGCAATGCTTGGAACTTTGCTTCTGGCAATCCCAGTGCAATCACAGGCGTTCTTCTGCGGATTTGGAGGTGGATTCAGCTTCGGCTTTGGTGGCTGGGGATATCCCTACTATGCAGGATATCACCCTGGCTACTGGGGTTATGGAGGATATCCATACTCTGGCTATGGCGGTCATCCGTATTTCGCTTACAGGCCTTATGGCCTTTATGGCTATCCGGTAGCTGCTACTTTGCCCGTTTTATCAGCACCAGAAGTGGCTGAGAAGTAATGGGGAATTGCGAGGTCTGTAATCGAACGGAGGGCAAAACCGATCGAGTCACTGTGAGAGGAACGAAAAATCAAGCCTTGGCAGACAGACCTCTCAACGCATAGCGGCATCTTCTAACCTGCTTTCCCTAGTGAGCCCAGCACTTCCCGGAAACTGTTCAGGCCCGCCTCCAGGTTCTCGAGGATCTCCTCGGCGAGTTCGTCAGGCACAGGCGACGGGTATGGGCGACGATCTCGTTGCCATGAAAGGCATCGTGCTTGAGAAAGATCAGGTAGGTGAGCTGTTCCAGATAATCGCCGTAGCTGACCCCGTCGTCACGCAGGGTGGTACAGAAACTCCAGACTTTGGAGATGATTGGGGCGGTGTTCATGAATCCTCGGCCTCGGAAAGCATGGCGCGAATACAATCTTCAAGCGGCCCAAGATGATTGTCGATGACAGCGGCAATGGTCAGTGGGTCGATTTCCCGAGATAGTTGTGTACAATCATATTGCGGAAACCGCTGATCTCTCGCCAGGGTATGTCTGGCCAGTCTGACGTCTTGTCTTCCGGCAGCAATTGCGTGGCCTCGGACAAGGTCTGCAAGTTGCGCAGGGCTGCATCGTAAAGTACGTCATCCTGTGTCAGGTCTCCCCGTGCTTCTATATGCCGAATTTTGGCGATGGCATCCAGGATATGCCTGGCATAGGGCTGCCAAGGTTTGCTCATAGATCCACCGCCTCATTTAGCACTTGCTCGCGGATATGACGGTTGAGTTCGTGTTCAGGCACCAATTCCACTTTTCGCCCCAACAGGTGCGCCAGTCGTTCAGTTAATGGTAAGCGCTGGTTGAAGAGGTCATAACCCTAGGAAAATCCACGTCGCTATCCGGTCGTTCTTCACAGCGGGCGGCAGAGCCAAACACACGAATGCGCCTGGCCCCATACTGGCCGCCAAGCGCAACGATGGCGTCTTTTTGTGCGTGTATATCATCCAATAGCATGGTCAGCTCCTGATTCTCTCAATGCTGGGTTACGGACAAGTTCAGTATAATACGGTCGTGAACAGTAAAATTCTTTCCAGGACCAACCCTTATCTGATTAATGAAGCAAAGGCCCATCGGAGCCGAGCGCGTAACGCTTGCCTGACTGTACTGCGCAAGACCAAGTTCACTTCCCCTGCGTCATTCCAACATGCCTCTGTCATTCCAGCGCAGGCGGGAATCCATAGCACCGAAGTGTCGTAATGCCCCGTCATCCGGTTGCAGCCTTGCGCTTGACCGCTTTTTTGCGTGGTTTCAATTGCTGTTGCGCATTCTCGGCCTTGATTCACTCCAGCAGGACGGAGACAGGTTCGTCGTTGGGGTCTTGTTCGACGAGTTGGCCGGAGAAGGCTTTTTTCAGGATGGATTGGCGGAGTCTTGTGGCCAAGCCTAATGCCTTGTCCGCGATAGGTGCAACTATGTTGAGGCACCGTTCCCCCTCTTCGATTTTGCTAAAAAGCTCTTCGATTTTCGAAACAATCCGAACTTGCTCTTCCGTTATCCTTGATACCTTCATATCCTTTGGCGAAACCCAAGGAACATTACCGCTCCAGAATGAATTATTGCTTTTTGCTGGCGTACCACCGCCACGCCACTCACCAAATTCATTCAATGTAAGCTTCAACCATGAGTTCGGTATTTGTTTCATATTACGCTGCCAACACCTCATTCAACTCCCCAATCACCACAGCCATCCTGTCCCCAAACAACTGATACATCCGCCCCATGCCGCCTTGTGCATCAAACGGTGCCATCTCCAGATCTTCCCGCTCCATATGAAAGGAACTGATGATGTGATCCCGGATCATGCGCAGCCAGTCCATCTGCTCCTCGTTGAACTTCTCTCCACCACCGCTGTCGTGGGTCATGATCCAGTCCTGGAAGTTGCGGCGCACGGTGTCGGCGTAGGGTGAGAGGGTGCTGTCGATACCGCAGGCGCGGCGAATCAGCGCCACGAGTGCGGTGAGTTCGCTGACCGGCTGCTGGCCCTTGTAGTCATCGAGCAGGCTATAGGCCTGCCAGATGCGCAGTGGGGGCCAGGCGGGGCTGGTCGGTTTTCAGCTTATCGAAGACCTCGTGGATCATCTCGTAGGTCAGTTCACTGCGCCGCCGCGGCGTTTGATAGAAGATGGTCAGGGCCTCGATCTCGTCACGATTGGCTTCCAGGTATTCACTGAAGTCCTGCACCATCTGTTTTGCGTTCTCTTCGGCATCTCCGGCCCACTCGGCGCACTGGAGCCTGTCCAGGTTCTCGTGGTCGATGGTCTGTTCCTTGTCGCGGCGAATGCCGTCGAGCAGTTCGACCAGCTCGCCGGTGAAGACGTTGGCGGCCTGGCCGACCATTTCATCACGCCCATGGCCAGGTCCTTGAGGGGAACGGACGGTTTGATGATGAGCGGCTGGCTGTCGGTTTTCAGGGATTGGGTGACGCCGACGGCCTGCTTGTTCACGAACAGGACATAGTCCACGGGACCGACATCGGTATCGTATTCCCGGACGGCAATACCGGGGCCGACATTGCAATCGATCTTCTTCTTGGGCTGCACCTTCCAGCCGGCCTGCTCCAGCATCGCATCGATGTTGTCGCGGGCTTTCTGCTCGGGAGTCTGGTTCCGGGCTGCCATCGTCAGCCTGGTCCGATGCCGGTTTTGGAGTGCTCCCTTGCGGCCTGGTCTGAATCGTCACCAGCATCGGACAACGCGGCCTCACGCTCTATCACATACCCGCGCATAAACTCACGCAGGACCTGTGCGGCAGGCTTGTCCTGCGCCCGGCAGGCCTCAAGGAACTTCTCGCGCAGATCGCGCTGAACTCGTATGCGAAGACCGACAAGGCATGGCGTTCTGAACCCCCACCGGACAAACGGTCTCGGGTCACCCAAGTCGTTGTTTGGTCCAGCTGACGATACCACCCGCATCCATGACGCCAGGCTGGCGGGCAATTTCACGCCCGTTGCGCATCAGCAGCAAGGTCGGAATACTGCGGATGCCAAACTGGGCGCCTAACTGCTGTTCCTCCTCCGAATTCACTTTAATCAGGCGTACCGCGGGTTCCAGTTGAACCGCCGCCTGCTCAAAGGCGGGTGCCATCATCCGGCAGGGGCCGCACCAGGGCGCCCAGAAGTCTATCAGCAGTGGGATATCACTCTTCTGGGAATGGCGAAAAAAACGGCCGGTATTGAGTGCCAAGGGCTTCCCACCGAACAGGGGCTGGTGGCATTTGCCGCATTTGGCGCCCTCACCCAAGCGGCTCGCCGGTACCCGGTTGACACCATCACAGTGGGGACAAACGATATGCAGTGCTTCATTCATAGTATTATTCTCGAAAAAGATTCCATTATGAATGGGGCCAGCAAAAAACAATTTCAACGGATCACTACACAGTATAATGGACGAAGCGTTTAGAAAGCAGACAGGACTATTTCAACATGGCTGACTCACCCTATATCTTTGAGGTAAGTGCGGACAACTTCCAGCAGGTGGTTCTTGAGGGTTCAATCGAGCGGCCGGTCCTGGTGGATTTCTGGGCCGAGTGGTGCGCCCCCTGTAAAGGCCTGATGCCGCTACTGGCCAAGCTGGCGGATGAGTACCGGGGCAAATTCATCCTCGCCAAGGTCAATACGGAGGAGCAGCGGGAACTGGCGGCCCAGTTCGGCATCCGCAGTCTGCCGACGGTAAAGCTGTTTCGCAATGGCCAACCGGAGGATGAGTTCATGGGCGCGCTGCCTGAGAGCGAGATTCGTGCCTTTCTCGACAGACAGATCCCGCGGGAATCGGATCTGCTGTTGCGTGAGGCGGACAGGCTCCTGCTGCAGGGGGATGTGGAAAATGCCGGAGAACTGATCGATCAGGCCAATCTGGCCGACCCGGGCAACCCGCGGGTCAAGCTCTCCTACGCACGCTACAAGACCAGCATCGGAGAACTGGCGGACGCTGAACAGCTGTTGCGGGAACTGCCAGTCGAAGAGCGGGAAAAGCCGGAGGTGGTCTCCATGCTGGCCCGTATCCGTTTCGACCGCACTACCCAGGAGGCACCGGCAGTAGACGAGTTGGAGCAGATCCTCGCGCAGGATCCCGCAAACAGCGAGGCCCTCTATCAACTCGCATCCCACCGCATCATTGAGACCGACTACGAGAGCGCACTCGAGCTGCTGCTCACTTTGATGCGGAAGGACCGGCAATATGGCGACGACGCCGGCCGCAAGGGCATGCTGCGGATCTTCGATATGCTCGGTGGCGAGGGCGATCTGGTCAAACGCTACCGCAGCCGCATGTTCAACATCCTTCATTGATACCCATGGACAAATCTCGTAAAAGAGCTCTGATGGGTTTTGGTCTGGGTCTGCGGCGCGAGCTGGTGGCGCCCATCATGACGCAACGACCCGCCCTGGACTGGCTGGAGATCCTCTCCGACTGGTACCTGGATGCCGACAAGGAACGGCTCACCGAGCTGGAGCGGATGCGTGAACTTTACCCCCTGGTGATGCACGGTGGAGCACTCTCGATTGGTGGCCCCGATCCTCTGGATGCGCAATACATCAGCCAGCTCAGATCACTGGCGCAACGGATTCAGCCGGCCTGGATCTCCGATCATCTCTGCTGGACCCTGCCGGGCATGTCACACAGCTACGACCTGCGTCCCCTGCCCCGCACCCAGGAGATGATCGATCACCTGACGCCCCGGATCTGGCAGGTCCAGGAGAGCCTGGGGCAGCGCATCCTGCTGGAAAATGTATTCGACCCCACCCCCCATGGCCGCGACCAGATGCCTGAGTGGGAGTTTCTCAGCCGTGTTGCCGAGGCCTCCGACTCGCTGATCCTGCTGGACCTGAACAACATCATCACCAACAGTGTTCCCAAGGGGTTCGATGCCACAACCTATATCCAGAACCTTCCCGCTGAACGCATCTGGCAGATCCATCTGGCGCCGATGATGAACCGCTCCGAATATGAGTGGGATGCGGACACCAGCGCGATGAACGACCCGGTCTGGCAACTCTATCGGGAAACCCTGGCCATCTGCGGACCAGTCGCCACCATGCTCGAACGGAACGATGACATCCCACCCCTGGAAGAGTTGCTGGAAGAGTTGGATCAGGCCAGGATGATTGCGGATGGCATTTAACATTTAAGTTTACTTGTCAGATTAACCATTAAGGAATTTTGCCACGGAGACACAGAGGACACGGAACAGAGTGATTGCAGAAAAACCTGGAGTTCTATCCTTTGCGATAGATCTGTTCTGCGTTATCACTTATCCCACATATAGAGTTA
>JBDLIF010000178.1:0-5833 GCA_039714955.1 Pseudomonadota bacterium
TAAGTCAGTGAAACCTGGCGTGGCCGAAGTGATTAGATAAAGCGTTTTTCCGTATAGATTCCGTACGGATATAAAAAAGAGCTATGGAAGCACCATAACCCTATGTTATTCAGTGTTTTATTTGGTACTCTCTAGGGGAATCGAACCCCTGTTACCGGCGTGAGAGGCCAGCGTCCTAACCGCTAGACGAAGAGAGCAGTTTACTACGAAAGGCGGTATTATACTGAGCTTTCAGCCAGGCTCAATGGTCTGCTGAGTAATTTTTTCATCATTACTTTTGGTCTTACATTTGAAAAGAGCAGTCAAATGGCTTCAGAATAAGCTGTCGGGATCAGTAAATCCTGCGGCAGAGAGCCCAGCGGCAGGCATGGATACGCTTAAGGGTCCCAGCATCATTCCCCGTACGGAACACAGCATCTCCCGGGCCAACATCAGTAAAAATGCGGTCAAGGTGCTCTATCGCCTGAAAAATGCCGGTTTCGAGGCCTATCTGGTGGGCGGTGGCGTACGCGATCTGCTGCTGGGGCGTGAACCAAAGGATTTCGACGTGGCCACCAATGCCTTACCCGAACAGGTCAAGCAGGTGTTCAACAATTGCCGCCTGATCGGACGGCGCTTTCGCCTGGCCCATGTCCATTTCGGTCGGGAGATCATCGAGGTGGCCACCTTTCGTAGCCTCGTGGACAATGACACGGTGGGCGATCGCCGGGTCGAAAACGGCATGATCCTGCGGGACAACATCTATGGCACCATCGAGGAGGATGCCCAGCGCCGCGACTTCACTATCAACGCCCTCTACTACAGCATCGAGGACTTCTCCCTGGTGGATTATGCGGATGGCATGAGCGATCTGCGCAACGGGGTTTTACGCCTGCTGGGTGATCCGGAGCAGCGCTACCGGGAAGATCCGGTCCGCATGCTGCGGGCCGTACGCTTTGCCGGCAAACTGGGTTTTATCATCGATCCGGCCTGTGAACAGCCACTGAGCCGCCTGGCTGCATTGCTGGAAGAGGTGCCCGCTGCCCGTCTATTTGAAGAGGTGCTGAAGCTGTTTCTCGGTGGTGCGGCATTGGAGACCTTCGAGAAGCTAAGGCACTATGACCTGTTCGGGCAGCTGTTTCCGGCCACTGAGGAGGCCCTTTCCCACGAGGATCACGCATTCCCCATCACCTTCGTGAACCGGGGGCTGGCGAACACCGATACCCGCTTGCAGGAGAAGAAGTCGGTCACACCTGCCTTTCTGTTCGCGGTGCTGCTCTGGGAGCCGGTGCGGCGACGGGCTGAGGCCTATGAGACGAAGGGGATGTACCCCATTCAGGCCCTCCAGGAGGCGAGCAGGGACGCACTATCCGAACAGGCTCGGCGGGTCTCGATACCCAAGCGGTTAAGCTATCCGATGCGGGATATCTGGCACATGCAGGCCCGCTTTCTGAGCCGCAGCGGGAAACGTTCCCAGCGGCTGTTGGCCCACCCCGCTTTTCGGGCCGGTTACGATTTTCTCCTGTTGCGTGCCGAGGCGGGCGAGGTCGAGCAGGAGCTGGCCGACTGGTGGACCCGTTTTCAGCAAGAGCATGGCCAGGAACAGCGAAAGATGACCGATCAGGGCAGGCGTGGGCGTAACCCGCGCCGCCGGCGTCGGCGCAAGCCGAAAAACTCGCCCACCAGTGATGAGTAACCCCCGACGGTGACCGCCTATATCGGTTTGGGCAGTAATCTGGAAAATCCCCCGGAACAGGTGCAAAAGGCGTTTCAGGCGTTGGATCAGCTGCCTGCAACTGAGTGCGTGAAACATTCCGGCCTGTTTCTCACCCATCCCGTCGGCCCCCAGGATCAACCGGACTTCATCAATGCAGTCGTAAAGCTTGAGACCGGCTTAGCACCGGAACAGCTGTTAGATGAGCTGCAACGCATCGAACAGACCCACCTGCGGGTGCGCAAGGCCGAGCAGTGGGCTCCCAGGACCCTGGATCTCGACCTGCTGTTGTATGGCCAGCAGCAGATCGCCACAGCCAGATTGCGGGTGCCCCATCCTCGTATGACCGGGCGAGCCTTTGTGCTCTATCCTCTGGCGGAGGTGGCACCATTAGATCTGCGGATACCCGGCTATGGGACGCTGGGTGACCTACTGCAGCGGGTCCCTAGCGATGGCGTGCAACGGTTGTGACGAGAAAAGGCTTTGTCAGTCCGGCGAGCACGAGCACTGAACCCATAGCCCCTTTTATGGGCCTTCCAGCCCCCCGTTATGCAGGTAGTTGGTGACTGATGACGGCCGCTGGCCAGCTGATGCCGCTGATCTGGCGGATGCATGCTAATATCCCAGCCTGATTTTCCTTACTATCAAGCGTTGCAATTAGTTTCGGGACGTTTAATAACCAGATCGCTCATTCGATGTCAGACAACCCAATCACGGTGAAAAAATTACTGGAGATGAAACAGGCAGGCCAGAAGATCGCCTGTCTCACCAGTTATGACGCCAGCTTTACCCATCTGATCGAGGCGGCCGGGGTGGATGTGCTGCTGGTGGGTGACTCCCTCGGCATGGTGGTGCAGGGGCAGGAGAGTACGCTGCCGGTGACTGTCGACGAGATGATCTACCACACCCGAAATGTCTCCCGGGCACGCCAAAGGGCATTGCTGGTGGCGGATATGCCCTTCATGAGTTATCGCTCCCCTACGCTGGCGTTGGAGTCGGCGGGACGCCTGATGAAGGAGGCTGGGGCGCACATGGTTAAGCTGGAGGGCGGTGCGGCCCGGTTGGAGTCGGTCAGACAGCTCGCCTCCCAGGGTATCCCGGTCTGTGGTCATCTCGGGTTGCTGCCTCAGTCGGTGCATAAATTGGGAGGCTATCGGGTGCAGGGCCGGCAGGCCGAGGTGGCGGATGCCATCGCTAAGGATGCGCTGGCGTTGCAGGAGGCAGGTGCCGATATGCTGGTGCTCGAATGTGTACCCGCCAGCCTGGCGGCGGAGATAACCCGTGGTCTTTCGATACCGGTCATAGGCATAGGTGCTGGCGCCGGCACGGATGGTCAGGTGCTGGTGCTCTACGACATGCTGGGTATGAATCCACACCCCCCCCGATTCGTGAAGAATTTCCTGGGTGAGGCAGGCAGCATTCAACACGCCCTGCAGGCCTATGTGGAGGCTGTGCGCACTGGTGCCTTCCCCACCGAGGGGCAGAGCTTCAAGTGAAGGTTGTCGCGACGGTTTCGGAGCTACGAGATCAGGTGCGGCGCTGGCGAGCGGCAGGCATGAGCATTGCTCTGGTGCCGACCATGGGCAATCTGCATGCAGGGCATCTGGAGCTGGTGAGGCTAGGCCGCCGGTTGGCGGATCGGTGCCTGGTGACGATCTTCGTCAATCCGCTGCAGTTTGGCGAGGGGGAGGATTTGGCCAGTTATCCACGCACCTTCGAGGCCGACCGGGACAAACTGCGCGCAGTCGAGGCGGATATGTTGTTTGCTCCCAGCGTCGAGGAGGTCTATCCAAACGGGCGGAGCGCACAGACCCGGGTAGAGGTACCCGAACTTTCCGATCTGCTCTGCGGGGCCAGTCGTTCCGGCCATTTTGTTGGTGTGGCAACGGTGGTCTGCAAGCTTTTCAACATGGCGCAGCCCGATCTGGCGGTTTTTGGCGAGAAGGATTACCAGCAACTGCTGGTGATCCGGCGCATGGTGGCGGATCTTGCCCTGCCGGTGAAGATCGTGGGCATGGCCACGGCGAGAGAGCCGGACGGCCTGGCCAGAAGTTCGCGCAATAGCTATCTTAACAAGGCTGAGCGAGAGATCGCCCCCCGTCTATACCAGACCCTACAGAATACGGCCCAGGCCATCGCGGCGGGTGAAAACGACCTTGACTCGCTGGAGACATCGGCGCAAGCGACGCTACGGGCGAGTGGCTTTCGTCCGGACTACTACAGCGTGCGGCGCGCCGCCGATCTTATGCCGCCAGAGTCGGCTGATCGGGAGCTGGTGGTGCTGGCTGCTGCCTGGCTGGGCAGGACCCGGCTGATCGATAACCTGCGGGTAACCGGAAAGTCTATGGATTGATAGGTGCCTAAAGATCAAGGATAATCAGTGCATCATCAAATATAGGGTCTGCTTTCCATGCAGTTAACGGTTCTAAAATGCAAATTACATCGGGCATGTGTAACCCACTCCGAACTGGATTACGAGGGTTCCTGCGCCATTGACAGTGATCTGCTGAGGCTTGCGGGTATCCGAGAGTATGAACAGATTCAGATCTACAATGTCGCAAACGGCGAACGCTTCACCACTTATGCCATCAGTGCGGAGGCGGGTTCCCGGGTTATCTCGGTGAATGGGGCTGCCGCCCATAAGGCGTCGCCGGGTGATCGTGTCATCATCTGTGCCTATGCCGGGTTGGATGAGCGGGAACTGGAGCGGTTCAAGCCCAATCTGGTCTATCTGAACGCGCAGAATCAAGTGAGCCGGACAGGCGACTCCATTCCTATTCAGGCAGCCTGATCAGGGTCGAATACCTAGGTTCAGTTGCCCTGATTCCCGGTCGAAACGGACTTTATGGCGGATGCATAGAGTTCGATATAGTACTTGGCACTGGCCTCCCAACTGAAATCCTGCCGCATGCCGGTGGTTGCCAGGATCTGCCAGTCCGCATCCGGCCGGTGGTAGAAATCGATGGCCCGCTCCACGGCTTCCCACAGACTGGCAGCATCAGGCTGGTCAAAGACAAACCCGGTAGCGGTGCCATCCGCCAGGCTAGTGGCGGAGACGTCGACCACCGTGTCGGCCAGCCCACCGGTGTCACGTACGATGGGCACCGTACCATAGCGCAGGCTGTACATCTGATTCAGTCCACAGGGCTCAAATCTCGACGGCATCAGGAAACAATCACTGCCCGCCTCGATCCGATGGGAGAGGGCCTCGTCATAGCCGATGCGCACACCGATCCGGCTGTGGTATTTACTGCTCAGTTTCCGCAACGCCCGTTCCAGTTCGGCGTTGCCTGAACCCAGCATGACAATCTGTGCGCCGGCGTCCATGATGCCAGGCAGGACCTGCAGGATCAGGTCCACGCCTTTCTGGTCCACCAGCCTGCCGATGTAGCCGAAGAGCTGGATCCGGGCATTTTCCGGCAGGCCGAACTCGCGCTGCAAGGCCAGCTTGTTGTTGATCTTGTCAGCGAAGTTTTCCGCACTGTATCTTGTGTCGATATGCGGATCGTCTTGCGGATCCCAGGCCTGGTAGTCGATGCCGTTCAGAATGCCACTGAATTGACCCCCCCGGTATTTCAGCAGGCCTTCGAGACCATAACCGAATGTCGGGGTTCTGATCTCTTCGGCATAGGTTGGACTGACCGTATTGACCCGGTCGGAGCAGGCGATTCCCCCCTTGATGAACGAGAACTGTTTGTAGAACTCAACCCCATCTATGCTCCAAAGTCTTTTCGGCAGCAGCAGGCGTTCGAAGGTCCGCCAGTCGAATAACCCCTGATAGGCCAGGTTGTGGATGGTGAAGACCGTGGCTGGTCGGTCGGCAATATCCTGCAGCAGTGGGGCCACCAGACCGGTCTGCCAGTCATTGGCATGCACCAGGTCTGGTTTCCAGTCCAACCCGCAATGGTCCATGGCCACATGCACCACGGCACGGCAGAAGATGCCGAACCGATCGGCATTGTCGGGCCAGTTGAGTCCCTCAGGTGAGAGATAGGGGTTGCCCGGGCGGTTGAAAAGGAGGGGGGCATCCAGCAGATAGACTGGCACGGCATGCGGGCCGGCGGTGCCGGACAACAGGCGAACCCTCTCCGTACTGCCGGGAAGTTCCAGTTCAGCGACGATTTCCAGATCATCACCCTT
>JBDLIF010000179.1:0-5822 GCA_039714955.1 Pseudomonadota bacterium
CCTTGAAGAGCACATCACCCACCAGCGCCAGCTGACTCCGGCGATGGAAGAAGACGATGTGCCCCGGGGTGTGGCCGGGGCAGTGCAGCACCTCCAGCTCCACCGCGCCGAAGCGGACCCGGTCATCCTGTTCCAGCCAGCGGTCGGATAGGAAGGCTTCGGCTTCCGGGAGACCGAACATCCTGGCCTGTTCCGGCATGTTTTCAAGCAGGAATCGATCCTCTCTATGCGGCCCTTCGACTGGAACGCCCAACTGTCTCGCCAGGGGAGCCGCGCCGCCCGCATGGTCGATATGACCATGGGTAATGAGGATGAGCGCGGGTGTCAGCTGATGCTGGGTGATCGCCTGCTGAATGCGTTCGATATCCCCGCCGGGATCGACGATGGCCGCCTGATGGGTTTCTTCGCACCAGAGCAGAGTGCAGTTCTGCTGGAAACCGGTTACCGGGATGGTGAGATGGTTCATCAACTAGCCTGATGCAGTAATTTTTCCAGCCGTCCTCTTTCCACTGGTCCCATTCCGGATGGAGCTGAAAAAGATCCTGCGCCAGGATAAGGACAGGATCCATGCCGCTCTCGGTTACTGAGACTGCATCAAGCGCTTCATCAGGGGAGGCATGGCCTCGGCAACAGTCAGGTGAAGGCCTGGTTTAGCGAGGCGGAAAGGTTGGGTAAGGGGTTGACTTGTCCAGATGGCCCGTCAGCGCCTGCGGCGTGAGGAGCCTTTCTTGCGAGGGATATCCTTCGAGACGTAGATCTGTCTTCCATCCTGTTCACTTCCGTCCAGCGCGGCAATGGCTGCCCGCGCTTCATGGCCTTCCATGTCGATGGTTGCAAAACCCTTGCAGTCACCGGAAAAAAGGTCTTTCGCAAGCGTAAGACCCCTGACGGTTCCGTACTGCGAAAAGAGTTCCGTCAGACTTTCTTCAGTGGTTGAACGCGGCAGGTTTCGGACGGATAGCTTAATCATATTAAATTCTTGGCAAAAGGGGATCACGCCGATACCCTTTAAGGTATCAACTGGGAGCTGGAGGGAAATGTCTGACTGGCCCAAACTGCGGGCCAGACATTATCGAGTTCCGAGTGATTTACAGCGGAACGACATTATCAGCCTGAGGCCCTTTCTGGCCTGCGACTTCGTTGAACTGGACCTTTTGTCCTTCTGCTAATGTCTTGCGGCCTTCGCCAACAATTGAACGGAAGTGGACGAAGAGATCGGCGCCGTTTTCCCGCTCAATAAATCCATAACCCTTTTCATCATTGAACCATTTAACGGTACCGGTTTGCTGTTCAGACATAATTTAAAAAACCTCGAGATAAAAAATAACCGCTTTCACATGCCAGGCACGATCAAGCCAACTTAAACATCAGAAATTCATTAGGAGCTTGGAGCTGAATGGGTCTGTGGAGACCCGGCATACTAAGTTCAGGCAGGATTTCTCATGAGTGTGCAAGTAAACCGTATTGCTCACCGAAATGTCAACTTAAAATGATCTAAATTTATCTAGCTGATATCTGTCGGCTGGCCTGGAAGCTCATTTATCGGCTCAGAGATGCAGTTCGATTCATTCAACCACTCCCCCAAATCAATCAGGCGGCAACGTTCACTGCAAAAAGGTTTCCAGCGGGATTGTGCTTTCCACTCTAGCGTTTTTCCACAGCAGGGACATGAGATTTGGGTCTTTTGCTTGCTCATTAAAAAATACAACTGGTGAGTTGGAACTCAACATCATGGCTGGTTTGCACAGGCCGTCCCGTATCCACTGCTTCCAGGAAGCGGATATTGAAGCGGTGTTTGTTGCCACTGACCTCGACGAACAGGGGCGCGCCCTTGGGCAGGCCGACACGGATCAGTTGCGCCGGGGCCGAACTCTCCAAGGATTTCTGGAAAAAACCCTTGTTGGCCAGCTCGTTACTGGGATGGGTGCTACTGCGTACCAGGTTCAACAGTAACAGGACTGCCTCGCGTACCGGGATCAATTCCTGCATCCAGTCATTCATCTGGCCCTGACGGATCTCATGGGACTGGTTGAGCCAGTAGTGGTATTGGGGCAAGTCAAAGTTGCAGTTTCCGCCGGGGATGCTGCTACGCTGTATGATGGTGTTGAGAAATTCGTTCGAACGCAGCTGCTGGGCGATCTGCCCATCCAGCCGATGGACCTGATGGATAGCCTGTTCCAGGTCATCCAGCACCTGTCCCAGGGCTTGCATATTGACACCAGGCTGACGACGGACACGCTCCAGGTTGCTGGTGTGACGCTCCAGTTCCTTGAGAATTTCGGTTTTGAGGTCTGAGCGACTGAAGATGCTGATGATATCAAGCAGACCATCGATGGCGGCCCGGTGGCTCCAGACATCGGCAAGGGGGCGAAAATGGTCGATCTGCAGAAACAGATGCTCGAGACGCAAGAAGATGCGAATTCTTTCGTTGAGCGGGTGTTCGTATTGGATGAGATCGGTCACGATAGGTGATGGTTTCTGCCGGGTGCGAATGTGAATTGTCGCGCATTTCCTCTGAGAAGGAAAATAACCGCTCGGAAACCCCATTGCAAAAGAAGCAAATTCCCAGAATGGCCATTGACCCGCGAGCTAACCTCAGCGCACCCCCGGGCTCATACGGAAACTGTCCAGAATATGCACATAGTTGCTGCGCTCAAACTCGGACGGGTCTGCCACGCTGATCTGGCTGACCCGGCCCCGAACATCCTCCAGGGTCTCGAAACCCTTCTCTTCCATCCACGCCTCTATCCCGCTCAGAATGGGCCCAATCGCCTTGGGACCCTGTTCCAGCAAGAGGCTGCAGAGATGTACCACATCCGCGCCGGCCAGCAGTAGCTTGATGGCATCCTCGGTGGTGTGGATGCCACCGGTTGCTCCGAGCGATAGACTGGTGCGGCCATAGAGGATGGCGATCCAGCGCATCGCCAGCAGGGCTTCGGCCGAGGTGGAGGTATGCAGGCTGGAGACCAGCCGCAGGTTGTCGATGTTGATGTCGGGCTGATAGAAGCGGTTGAACAGCGCGACCCCCCCGGCACCTGCCGCTTCCAGCTGTTTCACCATATTTGCCACGGAACTGAAGGCAGGGGAGAGCTTCATGTTGATGGGAATAGTGATGTGCTGTCGCAGCTGGGTGAGCAGCTCCAAATAGCGCTGCTCGATTTGTGTGCCACTGGTCTCTATGTCAGCGGCGACATGGTAGACATTCAGCTCCAGGGCATCGGCGCCGGCCTGTTGCATCTCACTGGCATGTTCGATCCAGCCGCCTGGAGTGGTGCCATTCAGGCTGGCGATGACCGGGATATCCAATGACGCTTTCAACGCCCGCAGGTTTTCCAGATAGCGGTCCTGGCCGTTGGAGAAGTCGTAGTGGTTGGGTAGAAAGCTGTCGGCCTCGCCGAAGCCGGTCTCCTGATGGTGCAGAAAGCGCACCATGGACTCCTCCTCCGCGGTCACGGCCTCTTCGAACAGGGAGTACATGATGATGGCCGAGGCACCCGCATCCTCCACTCGCCTGGCATCATCGATACTGCGCGACAGGGGAGAGGCGGAAGGTACCAGCGGGTTCTTCAGCTGCATGCCCAGGTAGTTAGTTGTCAGATCCATTACTGGCTCCTTTGGTTTTATTTGCCACAGACGACTGCAGGGAAGCAGGAGGTACGCCTACACGGACGTTGGTGGTAGAGCTGCGCCTGGAGCAGGCAGCCGAGAGCAACGCGGGAGCAGTTGCCGAGACACAGAGTGTTTCTAGATAAAAATAGTTCTTGTGTCATCTGTCTTGTCCATGGCTATTCATCAGTTTCAGGCTTCTGATCCGCATGGGCCACTGCCAGGTGGGCCAGTTGTTCATAAAGGAAGAAGCGGGATTTGACCTGTTTCTGCGCCTGGCGCATGAAACGCTCTGCCGCTTCCGGATGGGTACGCTGCAATACACTGAATCGGGTTTCGGTACTGACGAAGTCCCGGTAGGGGATCGACGGCTCCTTGGAGTCCATGTGGAGGGGATTTTCGCCCTTCTCGGCCTTGCGCGGATCGTAGCGGAACAGGGGCCAGTGACCTGATGCCACCGCCAGATCCTGCTGGCGCAGGTTGTTGGAGAGATCCACCCCATGGGCGATGCAGGGCGAGTAGCAGATGAGCAGCGACGGTCCGTCGTAGGACTCCGCCTCGAGGAAGGTCTTCAGGGTCTGCACGTCTTTCGCGCCGAAGGCCACCTGGCCCACATAGACATTGCCATAGGCCATGGCCATCATTGCCAGGTCCTTCTTATTGGTGGGCTTTCCCCCGGCGGAGAATTTGGCGACGGCGCCCAGCGGGGTGGCCTTGGAGGTCTGGCCGCCGGTGTTGGAGTAGACCTCGGTGTCCAGCAGCAGGATATTCACATTGCGGCCGGTGGAGAGCACATGATCGAGACCGCCATAGCCGATGTCGTAGGCCCAGCCGTCGCCCCCCACCAGCCAGACGCTCTTCTTCACCAGGTTGTCGGCGATACCCTGCAGGCTGCGGGCCTCGAGCTTGTCGATGCCCGCGAGTTTTTCCTTCAGACTCACGACCCGCTTGCGCTGTTCGAAGATCACCGCTTCCGAGTGCTGGTCGGCGTTCAACAGCTCAGCCACCAGATCGCCGCCGATCTCGGCGCGCAGATGCTCCAGCAGCTCCCGGGCGTGTTCCGCCTGCTTGTCGATGGCGACCCGCATGCCCAGGCCGAATTCCGCATTGTCCTCGAACAGGGAGTTGTTCCAGGTGGGTCCCCGTCCCTCCGGATTGGTGGTATAGGGCGTGGTGGGCAGGTTGCCGCCGTAGATGGAGGAGCAGCCGGTGGCGTTGGCGATCAGCATGCGGTCACCGAAGAGCTGGGTGGCGAGTTTGACATAGGGTGTCTCACCGCAGCCGACACAGGCGCCGGAGAATTCAAACAGGGGCTGCATCACCATGGCGCCCTTGAGGGTGGTCTCACGCAACTTGGTACGATCGAATTCGGGCAGTTCAACAAAAAAGTCCCAGTTGGCCTGCTGTTGATCGTGATAACCCGTTTCACCCGTCATGTTCAGCGCCTTGCGCTTCGGGTTCTGCTTGTCCCGGATGGGACAGATCTCCACACAGAGGCCACAGCCGGTGCAGTCGTCCGGCGCTACCTGATAGGTGATTTTCAGGCCTTTTTCAAAGCCGCCGCCTTTAACATTGGCGCTGAGGAAGCTCTCCGGCGCATCGACAAGGTCTTCATCGCGGAAGATCTTGGAGCGAATCGCCGCATGGGGACAGACCAGGGGGCACTTGCCGCAATGGGTGCAGAGGTCGATCTCCAGTTTCGGCCACTCCAGGGCGATATTGCGTTTTTCATACGCCGCGGTGCCGAGCGGCCAGGTGCCGTCCACCGGTATCTGACTGACCGGGATGCTGTCGCCCTTGCCGGCGATGATCCTGGCGGTGACGGTCTTGACGAAATCGGGGGCAAATTCGGGCACCACCGGTCTGCTTTCTGCTTGGCTGGTAATCCGGTCAGGCACCTCGATTTGGTGCAAGCCGGCCAGCGCGGCGTCGATGGCGGCGAAGTTTCTTTCCAATAGACGCTTACCTTTGCGTCCGTAGGTCTTTTTCACTGCCTCTTTGATCAGTGAGATTGCTTCATCCTTGTCGATGATCCTGGCAATGGCAAAGAAGCAGGTCTGCATGATGGTGTTGATACGCCGACCCATGCCTGTCTGGTCGGCAATCCTGTAGGCATCGACGACATAGAGGTCGAGCTGTTTGTCGATCATTTGCTGCTGCGTGCGCCTGGGTAGCGTGTCCCATACCTGTTCAGGTGCGGCAGGCGAGTTGAGCAG
>JBDLIF010000180.1:0-5801 GCA_039714955.1 Pseudomonadota bacterium
AGCCGAGAAGTACGATCTTGCGGCGGTCGATCGGGTAGCGCTCGAGCGCGTCGTCCAGGAACTTTCGAACCGCCTGGCGTGCGCGGTCGAAGGCCTCCGGGTCCATGAACAGATCATCGATGCGCCGGTAGATCACATCCACCCGACAGAGCCCGTCGACATTGCGCATATACACACAATCGTCGTCCTGCACGATCAGGTCCCGGCCTTCCACCAGCTCACAGCCCATCTGTTGCGCTAGGTAAGCATGCTCGAAATAGGCGGAGTTATAGATGCCCGGGGTCAGCACCACGATCTCCGGATCGTCACCGGACCGGGGCGATAGAGAGGACAGAGTATCGAGCAGATCACTGGGATAGGTATTCACCGGCAGCGGGCTGTAGGTCTCGAACAGTTCCGGGAAGACCCGCTTGGTAACCTGCCGGTTCTCCAGCATGTAGGAGACCCCGGAAGGCACCCGCAGGTTGTCCTCCAGTACATAGACCTGGCCGTCGGTGTGACGTACCAGATCAGAACCACAGATATGCGCCCAGATGCCCAGCGGTGGATCGATACCGATACACTGCTCACGGAAGTTGATCGATTCGGCCAGCACCTCGGCGGGGAAGACCTTGTCCTTGACGATCCGCTGCTCGTGGTAGAGGTCGTCGATGAACAGGTTGAGGGCCTCGACCCGCTGCTTGAGGCCCAGCTCTATCCGGTCCCACTCCTTTTTCGGGATCATGCGCGGGATGATGTCGAAGGGCCAGACGCGATCGATGGAGCCCTCCTCCTCGGTATAGACGCGGAAGGTGACACCCATCTGCTTGATCGCCAGGTCGGCGGCCTGCTGACGCTGGTCGAGTTCCTCTTTATCGAGTTTTTTCAGGTAGCCGATCAGTTTACGGGCATAGGACCTGGCATGGCCTTTTGGTGTAATCAACTCGTCATAAAAGGGATGATTTTCAAAGGCCTCCCAGTTGATGCTCATGTTGCACCCCTTCTCTTCGCTGTGCGCAGGTCAAGGGTCCATGGGAAGTCGGGATTCAGCGGTTCCTCTGGTGCGAGAATACGGCCGCCGGTGTGACCGTGCTGGGCGAAGCGTGACAGACGCCTGGCTTCCGCCTCGTAGGCATTTACCGGAAAGGCCTCCGAATTGCGACCACCGGGATGGGCGACGTGATAGGTGCAGCCGCCCAGGGAGCGTTCATTCCAGGTGTCCACCACGTCGAACACCAGGGGTGCCTGGGCAGGAATTGTGGGATGCAGGCCGGAGGGTGGCTGCCAGGCCTTGTAGCGCACCCCAGCGACGAATTCACCATGGGTGCCGGTATTGCGCAGGGGCACCCGGCGGCCATTGCAGGCGATGGCGTAACGTCCAGGGGTTAAGCCATTGGCCTTCACCTGCAGACGCTCTACTGAAGAGTCCACATAACGTGCGGTGCCCTGGGCGGTGACCTCTTCGCCGAGTACGTTCCAGGGCTCGATAGCGAATCTGAGTTCCAGCTCGATATCATCCACATTCATGGTGCCGTAGCGTGGAAAACGGAATTCGATGAAGGGATCGAACCAGTTCATGTCGAAACCATGCCCGGCCTGCTTCAGGTCGCTGACCACATCGGCGATATCCCGCTCCACATAGTGGGGCAGCATGAAACGGTCGTGCAGTTCCGTACCCCAGCGCACCGGTTCACGATCATAGGGGTTATCCCAGAAACGCGCGATCAGAGAACGCAGCAGCAACATCTGCACGTTGCTCATCTGGGCATGGGGCGGCATCTCGAAGCCGCGGAACTCCACCAGTCCAAGGCGGCCGCTGGCGCTATCCGGCGAGTAGAGTTTGTCGATGCAGAATTCGGCGCGATGGGTGTTGCCGGTCAGATCTGTCAGCAGATGGCGCAACGCCCGGTCCACCACCCAGGGCTTGGGAGTCTCATCCGGCGGCAGCTCCTTGAAGGCGATGCCCAGCTCATACAGTGCATCATCCCTGGCCTCATCTACTCGGGGGGCCTGGGAGGTAGGGCCGATGAACAGCCCGGAAAACAGATAGGAGAGGGCCGGGTGATTCTGCCAATAGGTCAGCAGACTGCGTAGCAGATGGGGACGGCGCAGGATCGGGCTGTCGGCGGGGGCGGCAGCACCGATGGTCACATGGTTGCCGCCGCCAGTGCCCGAGTGACGGCCGTCGAGCATGAATTTCTCGGTGCCCAGCCTTGATTGCCGAGCCTCTTCATAAAGTACAGAGGTGTTCTGCACCAGTTCCTGCCAGTTGCTGCTGGGATGGATGTTGACCTCGATGACTCCTGGGTCCGGGGTGACCATGAAGCGCTGCAGACGCGGATCATGGGGCGGTTCATAGCCCTCCATAATGATCGGCAAGCCTGTATCCACCGCCGCAGTCTCGATGGCGTTGACCAGATCCAGGTAGTGTTCCAGTTCCTCCAGGGGTGGCAGAAAGACATGCAGGTGGCCGTTGCGTGGCTCCAGACAGAGGGTGGTACGGATCAGGGGAGCTTGTTCATCGTCGGTTCGGTCGACTGTGCGATCGTCGGCCGCTATTGGCTGCTCCGGTAATGGGATGGTTTCGCCCTGGTGCGCCATGCGCAGGCGGTCTCGGATCTGCGGTACCAGTTTTCGCTGGTCGAACGGATCTTTCGGCACTACGGTGTGGCGCCTGCTTTTCGGTTCCCAGAGCAGTGAGTCCAGCGGCAGGCGGTAGCCCATGGGGGAATCGCCCGGGATCAGGAACAGCTTACCTCGGCGGAACGCCCATTGGCTGGAGATCCAACTCTCATCGGCGTAGTCCCAGGCGATAGGCAGGGCGTAGCCGGCAATCGCGTCCAGCCCCTGCTCAAAGATGCGCCGTATCCTGACGCGTTCGATGGGGTCTTTCAGCTTGCTGTCGGTCACGTCCACATTGTCAGGCAGGATGCCCTCTTTCCACAGATAGTAGGCGCCGTCCTCGAAGCTCGGCCTGATGTATTGGTGGTGCACCCCCAAATGGGTGGCGATGCGTTCGATCAGACGCTGCGCTTGCTCGCTGCTATGTTGTTTCGAGGAGTCGGGATGATCGAGCAGCTCCGGATGGTTCCATACGGGTTGACCATCCTTGCGCCAGGCGCAGGTCATTGCCCAGCGTGGCAGCTGCTCGCCCGGATACCACTTGCCCTGACCGTAGTGCAGCAGGGCATGTTTGGCGAAGGCCTCCTTCAGTCGGCGCAGCAACACCCCGGCGCGTTCCAGTTTGTGTTCGCCCAGGGCAGCGGTGTTCCACTGCGGGCTGTCCATGTCGTCGATGGAGACGAAGGTGGGTTCGCCACCCATGGTGAGGCGCACGTCGGCCTTGAGCAATGCGGCATCCACCTCGTCACCCAGGGCCAGAATCGCCCGCCACTGATCCTCCGTATAGGGTTTGGTGACTCGGGGGTCTTCATGGATGCGGGTGACCTGGTTTTCAAACTTGAAGGTCACCTCGCATTTGTCGGTGGCGCCGACGATGGGGGAGGCGCTGGTGGGGTCCGGGGTGCAGGCCAGGGGGATGTGCCCTTCACCGGCGAACAGTCCCGAGGTGGGATCGAGTCCGACCCAGCCCGCGCCGGGAATGAAGACCTCCGCCCAGGCATGCAGGTCGGTGAAGTCGGCCTCCGGACCGGAGGGGCCGTCCAGGGATTTCTGGTCGGCGGTGAGCTGGATCAGATAACCGGAGACAAAGCGCGCCGCCAGGCCCAGGTGCCGCAGGACCTGCACCAGCAGCCAGCCCGTATCCCGGCAGGAGCCGGTCTTGCGTTGCAGGGTCTTCTCACAGGTCTGGAGACCGGGCTCCAGGCGAATGGTGTAGCCGATCAGTTCCTGCAGGTAGTGATTCAGCTCCACCAGAAAATAGACGATGTTAGGGCCCTTTACCTCGATCTCTGCATCGCCGGCGAATTTCTCCCGCTCCGCATCCGCCAGGGTCATGGCCATGCCGAAATCAGCCGCTTTCAGCTTTTTCAACAGTTGATTGAGTAATGGACCGGACTCTTTGATCTCGAAATAGGGGGTGAGCTCCTTGGCCAGTTGAGTCTCGTACTTGAATGGATAGAGCTCGGCCGCCTCCTCGACAAAGAAGTCGAAGGGGTTGATGGTCACCATGTCGACCACCAGGTTCACGTCCACGATGAGCTGTTTGGCCTTTTCCGGAAATACATAACGGGCGATGAAGTTGCCGAAGGGATCTTGTTGCCAGTTGAGATAGTAGGTCTTGGGCTCCACCTCCAGGGAGAAGTGATGCACCGGGGTGCGCGTATGGGGCGCTGGACGCAAGCGAATCGTATGCGGCGAGAGGCTGACTAACCGATCGTAGTGGTATTCGGTGCGATGGTGGATGGCAACACGAACTGACATGGTGCGTTTGATGTCCTGTGATGGTGCAAAAAAGCGGAAAATCTTTTAATAAAACCGCCGATAAGAGATGGCTACGCAGATTTCATGCCAGCCAAGAAATAAGGTGAATTTCTGCAAGACCCCTCCCCCTTGCAAGGGGAGGTTAGGAGGGGGGTGAAAGGCATTTTTCAGATGTGGAATCCATCGCTATCACCACCATCCCGGCCTTCCCCCTCGAGGGGGAGGGCATTGGGAAATTGATCAAGCAGTTTTTCATCTTCTTTGTTGAATGGTTTAAGATGAGAGACATCTATTAAGCAATCCAAAGAATCCAGAAAATGACTTATTGTGTTGGTATGTGCCTCAAGGAAGGTCTGTTGTTCGCCTCTGACTCGAGAACGAACGCGGGCGTTGACTATGTAACCAGCTACTCCAAGATGCATCTCTTCACGCCGGCGCCGGATCGAATCTTCGTGTTGCTCTCCGCCGGCAATCTCGCCACCACCCAGGAGATCATTAACCACATCCACCGGGACCTGGACTATCCTGAGGATAGGGAGAATCTTTTATCAGCCCGCTACCTGTTCGAGGCGGCGGATTACATCTCACGGGTCAGTCAGCAGGTGCAACAAAAGCATAGTCGGGCGTTAAATCAGGCGAATGTGAGTGGTGAAGTGACGCTTATTTTAGGCGGACAGATCCAGGGCCAGCCCCATGGTCTGGTGATGATCTATCCCCAGGGCAACTATATCGAGGCATCGGAAAAAACCCCTTATCTGCAGATCGGCGAGACCAAGTACGGTAAGCCGGTATTGGATCGCCTGGTACATTACGGCCTGCCATTACACGATGCCGCACGTTTGGCGTTGGTCTCCCTGACCTCCACTGCCAACTCGAATATCACTGTCGGACCACCCTTTGAGATGTCGATCTACCAGGTGGATCAGTTCCAGTTGGCCAGTCGCTGCCACTTCGATGACGACGGCAAGTATCTGGATCAACTCGAAGCGTCCTGGAGGCAGGGTCTGCAACAAGCGTTCGAAAACCTGCCACGTTTTGAGTGGGAGCTCAATCAGGAACAGAATCAGACGCTGGATTTTGGTGAATGTGAAGTGGCGATGACGGAGTAGAGCAATACCATGTCCCTGCACAGCGCCCTCGAGCTCCTGAACGACTCCATCATCCACTACCGGGGTGAACCGGTGGGAACCTCCGCTGCCTGCGACCCGAATCCGGTGGCGGCCAACTATACCGAGTGCTTCGTGCGTGACTTCGTGCCCTCGGCCTTGGTTTTTCTGATGCGTGGCCAGCCGGCAATCGTACAAAACTTCCTCACCACGGTGATGCAGCTGCGTGGCCAGCAGCCGATATTGGAGGGCCACGGCCGCTCCCGTGGCCTGATGCCCGCCAGCTTCCCGGTCGTTACCGACGATGGCAAAGAGAGACTGGAAGCGGATTTC
>JBDLIF010000181.1:0-5798 GCA_039714955.1 Pseudomonadota bacterium
TCAGAATAAATTGGATTAAATGTGCCATGAATCCAAGGATCAACCATCATCCAGAAATATGCAATAGAATCAACAGATTCCTATTTTCGGGACCCACAGGCCCCCTCTGACCCGATAGTCCGAGTTAATTTGCCTTGTTAGGCGATTCATTGCTCTCAAACCCTTCCGAAACAATTTGGCTTGCGAAATATGTTTCTGCTGCATACATTCCTGAGCCTTTAATCATTTTTACTATAAGCCCTATGCTTGCCTCCCCGCCTTTCTTTTCACTGGTACATATGCTTCCTGTCTTAAAGTGCTCCGCACCAGATTTGGTTACCCTTACATTCCTTGCCCCAGCCCCATTCGTGTACCAAGAAATATCAATTTCATTTTTTGGTTCTGTTGCTACTAAATAATCTTCACAGCGACCTCTTGGAAATTTCAAGACAAGTGTGGCTTGCTCCAATTCATTCAACGAACCTTTTCTGAAATTTTCAGGTTTGCTATCGTGCGCATATGTTTTTCTCAAATCAGCCACAATTGAGTCAAAACTCGCTGCCTTATCTGCGAGTGCGCCGGATGAATTATTACTAAATCCTTTTGCTATCTCACTCGCAATGCCAATTGAACAAAGTACAATCGAAAACATCATGAAACGATTAATAGCGTGAAGCATTGGTGGACGTGGATCTTTTAACTTTTGTTCCTTGAGCAAGAGGAGATATGAAAGCACGGCAAGAAGGAAACCAAGACCGATAACGCCATAACTAAGAATTTCAAATGCATTTATTGTTTCAAATTTCATTTCTTTCTCGTTTAAGGCCTGACTATTTCCACGCCTAACGACCGGGCTCACTGGAGAGCGAGCATAACGAGCGAGTCCAGTGAAGCCTCTGGTTAGAGCTTTTTCGGCTCACCCCACCAACCCAACGCAAAGCCTTTGGCATCTACTAGCCAAATTGGCATTGAATCTGAAAAGTGCTTGCCACTAAGGTTTAGGTAGTAAGCGTATACATGAATTATGGACTTGTATTTCCATGTTGCGTGCTCATCCACACCAAAGAAGCCAAAATAGTTTGATGTAAATTTCCCTGGTTCGAGAACGGGAATAAATGTTTCGCTATCAAAACACTTTTCTCATTTTGTGCTCTTTATCTTGAATGAGCGCATGATCCAATTCGCGTTTATCCACCACTAAACGGATATTCTTGGCCGGTCTATTGCCGCAGTTTTCAACAATTATTTCAACCGGTGTTCCACCTTCTCCTCCCCCTTTTTCGGTGGTGATACGAACGGTAATTATTGGCCGATGGCTTTCTCTCCACGACATTACCGCAAAGACAAACGAGGCCAACGAAATCACCAGCGCAGCCACCGATGTATAAGTAGACGCTGCATCCATATCTATTTTTTCTAACTATATATCGACGATAAATTTGTCATGTTATGACGTGACAGAATTTTCATATAACCCCACACCCGAGAATGCAAGTATTTGAATGACATAGTGTCGCTTGTTAAAAAAACGACAAATATTCAATGCGTGGATTATGTCATGGCACAAGCGCCGAAACTGCTCGACCAAGTACGGGAGGCAATCCGGGTTCGTCATTATTCTATCCGGACTGAGAAGTCCTATGTTTCCTGGATTCGTCAATACATCCTGTTCCATGACAAAAAACATCCTCGTGAGATGGGTGAACGTGAAGTCAGTTCTTTTTTATCCTATTTGGCCAGTCAACGCAACGCTGCCGCATCCACTCAGAACCAGGCCCTCAGCGCTATTTTGTTTCTTTACCGTGAGGTGTTGAAAATCGAGCTGGAATGGCTTGAGGATGTTGTCAGGGCGAAAAAGCCTCAGCGCTTGCCGGTTGTCCTGTGTAAACATGAAACAAATAGCTTGCTGGCCCGGTTGGATGGGGTTAACCGCCTGATGGCCAGCCTTTTGTACGGTTCCGGGCTCAGGTTGATGGAATGCCTACGGCTCAGAGTGAGTGATATCGATTTCACGCAGAAACTGATCGTTGTGAGGAATGGCAAGGGGGGCAAGGACCGAGTCAATCTTTTACCAGAACCCTTGGTACCATTGCTGCAGGATCATCTGCAGAAGGTGAAGCTGATTCATCAGGCCGATATTGAGCAAGGGGCAGGAGCCGTTTATCTGCCTAATGCTTTGGCGAAAAAGTATCCGAATGCCCCGACTGAGTGGGGCTGGCAGTATGTTTTTCCCGCCAGTGGTCTTTCAACTGACCCAAGAACAGGTATAACACGCCGCCACCACATACATGGAAGGCAGTTGCAGAATGCGGTGAAAAAGGCGGTCAGGGAGTCCGGGATATCTAAAAAGGCATCCTGCCACACCCTGCGTCACTGTTTTGCAACCGATTTACTAATCCAGGGGCATGACATCCGAACCATTCAGGAGTTGATGGGCCACAAGAATATCAGGACCACACAGGTATACACACATGTACTTGGTCGGTATACGAGTGGAGTGGTCAGCCCTTTAAGTTTACTTTGAATCTGGTTCATATACTCATATCACCCTGTCTTCTACAACCCTGAAACGTTAAAATGCTTGGCCATTTTAACTGGCCTCACCAACTCTCCCGTGAACGCACTCGCCATCCAAAACCTGCACAAGACCTATAGCAACGGCTTCGAGGCCCTGAAGGGGATCAGTCTGGAGGTGGAGGCGGGGGATTTCTTCGCCCTGCTGGGCCCCAATGGGGCGGGCAAGTCGACGGCCATCGGCATCATCGCCTCGTTGATCAACAAGAGCTCCGGGGAAGTGACCATCTTCGGCCATGACCTGGATCGGGAGCGGGAGTTAGCCAAGCAGCAGATCGGGCTGGTGCCTCAGGAGTTCAACTTCAATCAGTGGGAGCCGGTGGTGGAGATCCTGGTCAACCAGGCCGGCTACTATGGCATTCCCCGCCACAAGGCCTTCATCCGGGCGGAGAAGAGCCTGAAGCGGCTCGATCTCTGGGACAAGCGCACCAGCCAGGCCCGTTCACTCTCCGGCGGTATGAAGCGCCGCCTGATGATCGCCCGGGCGCTGGTGCATCGGCCTCGCCTGCTGATTCTGGATGAGCCTACCGCCGGAGTGGATATCGAGATCCGCCGCTCCATGTGGGATTTCCTGCGGGAGATCAACGGCCAGGGCACTACGATTATTCTCACCACTCACTATCTGGAGGAGGCGGAGGTCCTCTGCCGCAACATCGCTATCATCAATCATGGACGGATCGTGGAGCAGACCAAACTCACCCGTCTGTTGAGTCGGCTGCAAACCGAGACCTTCGTGTTGGATATCCGTCAGGATCTGACCGAGGTGCCGGATCTGGCCGGTTACCCGATGCAGCTGATGGACCCGAACACCCTGGAGGTGGTGGTCAAACGGGAACAGACCGTCAACCGCCTGTTCGCCGAGTTGTCGCAACGGGGTATCGAGGTGCTGAGCATGCGCAACAAGCAGAACCGCCTGGAGCAGCTGTTCATGGATCTGGTGGATCGTTCCCGGGCGGAGCGGGAGGTAACGGCATCATGACCCGCTGGTCGCTCTATCTCACCGCCTACCGCACTATCGTTACCAAGGAGATCCTGCGCTTCAGCCGCATCTGGGTGCAGACGATCCTGCCGCCGGCGATCACCACCACGCTCTATTTTGTTATCTTCGGCAAGCTGATCGGTGAGCGCATCGGCGAGATGGGGGGCTATAGCTATATCGAGTTCATCGTGCCGGGGCTGATCCTGATGTCGGTGATCCAGAACTCCTACGCCAATGTGGTCTCCTCCTTTTTCAGCACCAAGCTGCAGCACTACATCGAGGAGCTGCTGATCGCCCCCGTGCCCAACTGGGTGGTGCTGGCGGGTTATGTCAGCGGCGGGGTGGCGCGGGGCACCATCGTGGGGTTCGTGGTGACCCTGATCTCCCTCTTTTTTACCGATCTGGCGATCCACAGCTATGCCGTGACCCTGCTGGTGTTCGTGCTCACCTCGATCCTGTTTGCCCTGGGTGGATTCATCAATGCGGTGTATGCCAAGACCTTTGACGATGTCTCCATCGTGCCCACCTTCGTGCTCACGCCACTCACCTACCTGGGTGGGGTGTTCTACTCCATCGAACTGCTGCCGGGCTTCTGGCAGACCGTATCTATGGGCAATCCAATCCTCTATATGGTGAACGCCTTTCGCCATGGTCTCCTGGGGGTGTCGGATATCGATATCGGTCTGGCGCTATTGATCATCCTGGGATTCATCCTGGCGTTGACCGCATTCAGCTTGAACCTGCTGCAGCGAGGGGTGGGGATCAAGCAATGAGATGAAAAGATGGGCGGTGTCCAGCCTACCGGATGGTGACTGCTAGGGTGGACACTGCCCACCCTAGCTGATGGTGGCTGCCGGATCAGGTCATGGTGGAATTATTCAGCGCCGATCTTATTCATCAGGCCAAAGCTCTTGACGAAGGGGCCTGCCATGCGCGGGTCCTTGATCATGCCCTTGAAGTCGCCCTTGAGAAACTTCAGTTTACCCATGGCAAAGGCGGTACCCATGCCGGCCATACCGATACCTTTCTCTACCCACTTCATCCAGTCGCCTCTGGATGCGCGCATGTCCCAGTCCATCTCTTCGCCGTCGTAGTCGCCTGCGCGCACGCATTCACCGTTCTCGACCACGAATACACCCAGTGGCTTGTCGTCACCCTTGAAACCACAGGTGATGACGGAGTTGAAGCCGATCTCAGCTAGCTTGTCCTTTACATCGGGGTCTGCATTCCAGGCATCTTTCAGTTGGTTCATCCATTCATCAGAAAACAGTTGTGCCATTCCAGGTATCCTCCTAAGGTTTCAAATATGGGAAAGCGACTATATCCTGGTCGACCCTGTCAATCGCTACAGTTCTATTTATGTGTGGCTAAAGAATTAGGTATATGCCATCCGCGCCAGGTAACAGTCCCTCGCTATGTTGAAACAGGCCGGATTTACAGTCAACTGAGGATTCTAGGATTATGCGACTACTCCAGTACTGGAATATTGGCTATGCTGGCGGCAACAGTACCCGCTGTAATCTGTTCCATCTTGTTATACTGTGGAAAATCACCAAGAGATCGAGCCCTTAATGGAAACGACCCCGGATAAACCCAAGAAGCGCCGGCGGGGCATCTACCTGCTGCCCAACCTGTTTACCACGGCCACCCTGTTCTTTGGTTTTTACGCCATCCTGGCCGCCATGAACGGCAAGTTCGAGGCGGCCGCCATGGCCATCTTCGCCGCCATGCTGATGGATGGGCTGGATGGACGGGTGGCCCGGATGACCAATACCCAGAGTGAGTTCGGTGCTGAGTACGACAGTCTGGCGGATATGATTGCCTTCGGTCTTTCGCCATCGCTTGTGATGTACAGTTGGGCCCTGACCGGCCTGGGCAAGCTGGGCTGGCTGGCTGCTTTCATCTATACGGCGGCAACCGCCTTGCGCCTGGCCCGCTTCAATACCCAGATTGGGGTTGATGATAAACGCTATTTTCAAGGCCTGCCGAGCCCATCCGCCGCGGCGATCGTGGCGGGGGCAGTGTGGCTCGGTGTGGACTATGAGGTGACTGGCCATTCGGTCAGCTGGGCTGCGGCGCTGTTGACCACCACCATTGGCCTGCTGATGGTGAGCAACCTGCGTTACCACAGCTTCAAGGAGATCGACTTTCACGGTAAGGTTCCCTTTATCGTTATGGTGGCGGTCATGCTTGGCTTCGCCGTGGTGCTGACCCATCCGCCGACAGTGCTGTTTCTGCTCTTTCTCGCCTATGCGGCATCAGGTCC
>JBDLIF010000182.1:0-5743 GCA_039714955.1 Pseudomonadota bacterium
GCGGTGTGGAGGCCCTGATCAGGGGCATGGAGGTTGGCCGGATTATGTCTGGGGAGGCACTGGATTTCATGGATGTCGAAAGGTGCCGTTCAGACCAGACCTGGGAGTGGGATGGGGTGAGCTTCCGGATTCTGCACCCCCATGAGAGTGATAACTTCTCAGGCTCCAATAACAGCTCCTGCGTATTGATGGTTGAGAGTTCGGGGGGTTCGCTGCTGATTACCGGCGATATAGAGCGGAAGGCGGAAGAGAAGCTGCTGGAACGCCATGCTGAATCGCTGCAGGCGGATATCCTGATTGCTCCCCACCATGGTTCGAATACCTCCTCCAGCGGCGAATTTGTACAGAGGGTCAATCCTGAATATGTCCTGTTCCCGACCGGTTATAGAAACCGTTTCGGCTTTCCAAAGCAGCCCGTGATCGAGCGCTGGCAGGCTGCGGGATCAACCTTGCTTAACACCGCGGAAACCGGGGCCATCCAGTTCCGGATCCTGGCGAACCAAGCGCTGACCGATCCAATGCTCTACAGAAGAGACCATCAGCACTATTGGTCCATGCCCTTTAAAATTGAGTGAACCCCATCACTTCCAGTCAAACAGTTGCATACAGTATGATGACAGGGTGAGTCTATCAGCGATGGGTAATCAAGTGAGGTCACAGGAATCGTGTTTGAGTTAGTCAAGTCTGGTGGATGGCTGATGGTGCCGCTTATCGCCTGTTCCGTATTATCACTGGCCATAGTTCTGGAGCGGCTCTGGATGCTCAGACGAAAAAGGGTCATGCCTGACTATCTGATGAAGCAGATCTGGCAGTTACACCGGGATAACCAGCTTGAGATGGCCGACCTGGGCAAGCTGAAGACAAGTTCACCCCTGGGACGCATCTTGGCGGCCGGCCTGGTCAACCGCAGTCATTCCAAAGAGGTGATGAAGGAGTCCATCGAAGAGGTGGGTCGTCAAGTGGTGCATGAGATGGAGCGCTATCTCAACAGTCTGGGCACCATCGCCTCGATCTCCCCCCTGTTGGGGCTGCTGGGTACCGTGATCGGCATGATCAAGGTCTTCACTGTTATCGTGAGCGCCGGTGTGGGCGACCCCGCCGTGCTTGCCGGTGGTATCTCAGAGGCCCTGATCACTACAGCCGCCGGTCTCTCAGTGGCCATCCCGACCTTGATCTTTCACCGTTACTTCATGGGACTGGTGGATAAGCTGGTGTTGGCAATGGAGGAGCAGGCCCTGAAGCTGGTGGAGGTCATCCACGGTGAACGGGAACAGGTAACGGAGTAGACCGGTGAATCTCCGTCCCCGCCGCAGACGCTCCACCGGCGTTGATATCACTCCATTGATCGACGTGGTATTTCTGCTGTTGATCTTTTTCATGGTCTCCACCACCTTTGAGCGAGAGACTCAGATCCGTGTCGACCTGCCTGAAGCCACCGGTGAGTCCCAGAAAGAGAGACCAGAGGAACTGGACATCACCATCGATCGGCATGGGATCTTCTATGTCAATAAGATGGAGGTCGTCAATACCGAGATCGAGACCCTGAAAAAGGCCATCAGCAAGGCGGTAGGCGATAAGCGGGATCTGCCGGTGATCATCAATGCAGATGCCATGACACCGCATCAGGCGGTGATGACAGCCATGGATGCGGCCAGTCAGCTGGGGTTGTTGCACATGACATTTACCGCCCAGCACCCCAGAGACTAGTTGCTTTGAAGCGGATTGAACAGGGCTGGTACAGTTGGAGCCCGCTGACTCTGCTTCTGCTGCCCCTCTCGGTGATCTTCTGCCTGCTGGTTGCGCTAAGGCAGAGGCTCTACCGCCTGGGACTGATAAAATCACACAGGCTGGCAGTACCGGTTATCGTGGTCGGCAATATCACGGTGGGTGGCACGGGCAAGACGCCGGTGGTGATCTGGCTGGCCCGGTGGCTGCGGGAGCGAGGTTTACACCCAGGGGTTATCACCCGGGGCTATGGCGGCCAGTCCGCGCACTGGCCCCGGCGGGTAGAATCGGATACCCCTGCGTTGGAGGTGGGGGATGAGGCGTTGTTGCTGCGACGCCGCAGTCATTGCCCGGTCTATGCCGGCCCCAAACGCTACCAGTCAGGTCGGAAGTTGCTGGCCGAACATCCCTGCGACATCATCATCGCGGACGACGGTCTGCAGCACTATGCGTTGCAGCGGGATCTGGAACTGGCGGTAATTGACGGCGAACGCCGCTTCGGCAATGGTCTCTGTCTGCCCGCCGGCCCGCTCCGGGAGACACAGCAGCGCCTGAACAGGGTCGATCTGATACTGGTCAACGGCCGGGCAGGGCAGGGGGAGCACCCAATGCGGGTCATCGGTGATCAGGCGATCTCCGTCAATGGCCGCCAACAGACCAGACCACTCAAGGCATTCGCCGGGAAGAGCGTCGCGGCAGTCGCCGGAATTGGCAACCCGGAGCGTTTTTTTAGCATGCTGGAGTCCGCCGGGGTTAAGATAACGCGGCATCTCTTTCCCGATCATCACCTGTTCAACCGAGAGGATCTTGCCCCCCTTGAAGGTCGAACGGTTCTCATGACCGAGAAGGATGCGGTAAAGTGCGAGGCGTTCGCCGGCGATGACGTTTGGTATGTCCCCGCGGATGCAACATTCGAAACCACATTCACCCAGCAGCTAGCGCTGTTGATCGATAGGCTGACTCATGGATAAAAAATTACTCGACATACTGGTCTGCCCCGTCTGTAAGGGCAGACTCTACTATGACAAAAAGGCCGCTGAATTGATCTGCCGGGGCGACCGACTGGCCTTTCCGATCCGCGATGATATCCCGGTAATGCTGCGGGATGAGGCCCGTGAACTGGCGGCAGACGAAGAGGTGCCAGAGAATTGAGCTTCAAGGTCGTCATTCCCGCCCGCTATGCCTCGGTGCGACTGCCGGGCAAGCCACTGCTGGAAATTGCGGGCAAGCCCATGATCGAGCATGTGTACAACCAGGCCAGGCAGAGCGGCGCCAGTGAAGTGGTGATCGCCACCGACGATGGACGCGTCGCGGACGCGGCCAAGGCATTCGATGCGGTGGTCTGCATGACCAGTGAAACCCATCGCAGCGGTTCCGACCGCATTGCCGAAGTGGTGGAGAAGCTGGGCTGGGCCAAGAATGCCATCGTGGTCAACCTGCAGGGAGATGAACCCAGTATGCCGCCCGTCCTGATCGATCAGGTTGCGGCCGATATGGCGACTCATGAGGCAGCGGGGGTAACCACCCTTTCAGCGCCCATCAGTGACCGGGGCGTGCTGTTCGATCCCCATGTGGTCAAGGTAGTGACCGACACCCATGGTTATGCCCTCTACTTCAGCCGCGCCCCTATTCCCTGGCACCGGGACGAGTTTATCGATGCGGACCGACCGCTGCCGGAAGGCACCGGATTTGCCCGCCATATCGGCCTGTATGCCTATCGCGCCGGCTATCTGAAACAGTTCGTCAGCTGGGAACATGCACCCATTGAACGGGCTGAATCACTCGAGCAGCTGCGGGTCCTCTGGCATGGAGGTAAGATTCATGTGAGCAAAGCCAGGGAAGAACCTGGGCATGGGGTGGATACGCTGGATGACCTGAAGCGTTTGGAAGCGCAGTTATCCACATACTAACGTGAACGTTGGATAGCCGACATGCATCTCCGAGGGTGTCGGTAGCAGGGCAAGGATTGTTCCATTCAATCCTATTGCATTTCCTCCATCCATGGAGGTCAGATGCTGCCGTCAAGCCTACAGGGAAGTATTCACGGCGTCCCACGGAGGTGCATGTCGGCTGTCCTATGAACTGTTTAGTAAGATCTGGCCAGAAATTTACCCGGAAGAATTTCTTATCTTTTTCATTACCATGAAAAATATTAGAGTTTCCTGATTACCCCTGATATTCAGCTACTCTGACGGCTGAGATTGTCCATAAGTACCGGGCGTATCTGGGGCGTGGTTGCAGGACACGCAGTGAATACATCCCTGTAGCTCGACTGCGGCCTCCTTGCCGCAGACGGTCCAACAACCACACCCCAGATACACCTTCGCAATCATGTGATTAGCACCACGCACGGCTGCGAAAAGTGGCTGAGTTTCAGGGGTAATCAGGAAGTGGCATGTAACATGTGCCGATCATCTTTCCGGTACCAGGTATCGGTAAAGGGCATCTGCCCCGGCGGAGACGGCTTGCCACACAATTGATGATAGAGGCGTTTTACCGTGGTTTTATCCAATTGGGTCAGTTGACTGACATGTCCGGCACGGGCGCCAAGACGGATCAGGTGGATCGATTCCTGGATCTTTGTGGCATGGACGCAGAGCGCTACCCTGCACCCGGAAGGGTCTGCCTGACCGGGGTAATATGATGAGAGAGGAAGGGACAATATAGGGCAGACTAAAGTGTCCATTCACATTCCCTTCCGCTCAGGGCGCCACGATTAATGAGGCGTATGCTATGACGTCCTCGATTTCATCAGGCCGCTCATTCAGATCAGAGTGGTCCCTTTACCCACCTTGATTTCATTGCTTTTCAATGGCAATGGGCCGGTATGGCATACCAGGCCATCTGATCGTTACTCAATAATCCAGTGCACCAGCTCGGTAACCCAGACCTTTTGTATTCGCCTGTTCACGCACCGCCTGGTAGATCTTGTGATCCAGCGAGTCCTCAGCGCCACCGGATTCCTCCACTTTCTGCTTGAGAAACCCTGAGCGTTGTTTGGCCAGTTGCTTGATTTTCTGCTGCAGTTCATCGCGGCGCTTGGCCTGCTGTTCGATGAGAGCCTGCTGCTGTTCCGGGACCATGGCCTGCATGGCCTCTGGGAACTGGTCTTGCTCGATGCTGGAGAGGTCGACCCGACCACTAGCGACATCATCGATCAGTTCCCCTTCACCGAGAAAGTTGGCCTGACCGCTCTTTGAGGCATTGAAGGTTGCGCGGCGGGTACGGGACTCGAACGATGATATTGCGTGAAGCTTGTAGGTTGCAGCAATCTTCCGCTGTTGTTTGGCTTTCTCCTCGACGCTGCCGTAATAGAGTCGGGTGTCATCCAGCTTGGCGGATAGCTCGGCAAGCTTCTCATCGAAGGGAGTGGCGATCGCGACGGCGCTACCGGCCTGTTCGACCTGCAAGTAGCTGCCATGGCCCAGCTGGGCGATCAGCTCCCATACACGGGTCGTCGGTTGGTTCTGACCACACTGAATGGCGTTCACCACAATCCCTCTCTGCAGGGCTGCAGCGAGCGTCCGCGGATATTTCACATCATTCGGATAGTCCATATGCGGTGGGGCATCACCGACCAGTTGCCGGTAATGAGGAAAACAGACAACAGATAAAATACGAACTGGCGGCGCATGCTGACAAGTATACGAAATAAAACCGGGGCGCCAAGAACCGCAGAGGATCGGAATGGCTGGACTCTGGTGCCGGTATTGTTTCTCAGGCCAGTAAGGCGGCAACGATGCCGGTCAGAAAAAATACCGTCGAGTGAGCAGCCCTATCTGGACAAAGGCCTGCAACAGAGAGAGGCAGACAAGAAGTATCAGAAAATAGATTGGTGAGAAAGGCATGCTAGACAGTCCCGCATGGATCCCGGCAGATGCAGGATCCACAGCGCGTGACCGCTCTATTCAAAGCGTTACCTGATTACCCCTGATACTCAGCTACTCTGACGGCTGAGATTCTCCATAAGTACCGGGCGTATCTGGGGCGTGGTTGCAGGACACGCAGTGAATACATC
>JBDLIF010000183.1:0-5738 GCA_039714955.1 Pseudomonadota bacterium
GATGAATGAGCCGACAACTGCTCCTTGATAGCGGCTCCAGCGTTATTCTACTTACGGGCTTCCTGCCCTAATGCGTTGCTACTTGTGCCTGCATGTAGGTAAATGATCTCTTTATTCTTCTCCGTGCCTCCGTGTGAGGCAATTCTTTCGGATTATAGCGACTCATGACATGACTCGACGGTCTGAGGCTCAGCCTCGCTGGGTATTACCAACAAAATAATCCAATACGTTTATATCGTTGGCATGCCAGGCATGAAAACGAGATCGGTTTCACCGAAGTCATACCCGAGTTGGCTGATCAGGGTTGTGGCCTGGCCGCGGTGGTGGGTCTGGTGGTGAAAAAGATGGAGCAGAACGTCCTCTACGCGGAAGCGGCGCTGCTGTTTATCGACAACCGAGGTGTAGCTGATAATTGTATCGAGATCGGCATCGTTTAGTTCTGCGACCCACTCCAGGATGTGCTGATCTTCTTTCTCGCGCTCGTGGCGCAGCTCGTGGAAGTCAGCGTAGAGCTCCTGTGCAAGTGAGCTGATAGTGAACGGTTCACCAGTGAGTCGGCCCATCCAGAGCCGGTCACCAAGCAACAGGTGGTTGAACGTGCCATGGATAGAGCGAAAAAATGCGCCCATGTCGCGTTTACGCTCGGTATCAGGTATCTCGGCGCAGACGGCAAACAGTTGTTCATTCATCCAGCGGTTGTACTCCGCCAGGAGGTTAACGGGGTGTAGCCGGTTCCTGGTCATAGGCTTCTCTTTAGTGGTTACGCAAATAGCGGCGCACAGTCGCCAGAGATGCTTCCGGCTGTTCGGCAAAGAGCATATGTCCGCTTCCTTTGATGATCGCAAGCTCCGCCGCATTGAAATACTTCGCGTGTCGCCGCTGCTGCTCGACACCGATAAAGTGATTACACTCGCTAGCCAGCAACAGCACCGGTCGGGGGTAGTGCTTCAGTCCGGCGGTGATGTCGAACTCCAATGCTTCTCCGGTATTGGCGGCCGATGTCAGCACGGCCTTCATCGCGGTTGCGCCGGCGCGCCAACGCAGCGTGCCCGCTGCCGGTATAACACCATCGCAATAGTATTCCGGGTTGGCGCGTGAGGCGACCTCAGCGAGAAAGTAATCGGCCGCCGCTTGATCGTCTGGACTGTCGATGTGTAGTGACTCGAACCATTTGATGGCTGCAAAAAGGAGATAGTCTGCTTCCCAGAGGGGCCCCATGCGCAAACCGGAACGCTCAAGTAACTCGGTGTTAAAAAAACCTGGTTCCGCCAGTACGGCATGGTCGACCTTGTCTGGTTTACGGCCCAGGTAGGCGGCTACCAGCATCGCCCCCCAGGAGTGGCCAACGAGGTCAACACGGTTGCCCCTGCGGTACTTTTCTACGATGGCATCGAGATCTGCCAGTGCGGATTCGAGGCTGAGTTCCTCAGCGGCCACCCGTGATGATAGGCCGCTACCACGCTGGTCATAAAAAATGACGTGGAATGCATCGGCCAGCGCCTGAAGCGGCAGGAGGCTACGGTAATCCCACCCCGGACCGCCATGGACGACGATAAGCGGCGGCGCGTCGGGGTTACCGAATGTCTCACCGTGAAAGCGATAGCCATTGGCCACGATAACCGGCAGGTTCGGGTCGTCAGCCACTGTGGTGGGTACCGAATAATCACCAATTGTCAACAACCAGCCGAGAGTGAACAGCGCCAGTGAAAACACAATAAGAGATGCGGCGACTCTCAACAGCCGATTCTGAATAAACCAGTTGATTTTCTTCATTTTCTATTTTCCTCGTTCGTATTCTGTTTATTATAAACTCAAGTTTCGGAGTTCAAACGGGAAGCGGAGAGGGAGATAGCGTTTTGAGACACGCTGTTAATACTATCCCTGTACGCTCGACTGCGGCCTTCCATGGCCGCAGACGCTCTCAAAACGCTATCTCCCTCTCCGCTTGATATCTCATTGGAGTACCTGAACTCCGAAACTTGAGTTATAAAGACATTCTCTAAATCAGGCTGGATTGAAATCGGCCGGAAAGGCCTGCCGAAACAACCTGCCCTCAATAAACCAGAATGTCATGAAGAACAATGGGGAGATCCATGGCCCGGCGGCGACTGCCCCTGCAACTGCGTTGGCAAGGATCGGGGGTCAGCTTGCCATTCCCTTTCTGTTCTCGCCATCCATTACCGAGGATGGCAATGCCCGATTGAGCGCTGCTATAACTGCCATCAATGATGCACTCACCGTATCCTGGTCCAGCCCGGCGCCGCAGACACGTAGTTCGTCGATGTTGAGCTGCACATAGGCGGCGGCCTCGGCGTCGGTGCCCGGGCCAACGGCGTGTTCGCTGTAGTCGACCACCGCCACCTGCAAGCCGCTGTGTTTCTGCCAGGCGTCGATGAAGGCGGACAGGGCGCCTTCGCCCTCGCCGCGGATGAGGGTCTCAACAGTGCCTTCGATGATCCGTGCCTCGATGGCGTCTACGTTCCCGCTGCGGTCCAGTTTGTAGCCATTCAGGCGCGGACTATCGGCGGTGGCGATGAAATTGTTCATGAAGATGCGGTGGATGGTCACGCTGTCGATCTCGCCGCCGATCTCCTCACTCTCCCTCTGCACCAGCTGGGCCAGCTCCAACTGCATCCAGCGTGGCAGGGAGAGGCCGTAGTCGCGTTCCAGCACGAAGGCGACGCCCCCCTTGCCCGACTGGCTGTTGACGCGGATCACCGCCTGGTAGTCGCGCCCGAGGTCGCTCGGGTCGATAGGCAGGTAGGCCACCTGCCAGGGTTCGTCCGGCCGCTGTTTCTGCAGACACTTGCGGATTGCGTCCTGGTGGCTGCCGGAAAAGGCGGTGTAGACCAGTTCGCCGATCCAGGGGTGACGGGGGTGGATCGTCAGGCCTGTACAGCGGGTATAGGTCTGGATGATTGCGTCCTGATCGGAAAGGTCCAGCTTTGGATCGACGCCCTGGCTGTAGAGGTTCATCGCCATGGTGAGGATGTCCATGTTGCCGGTGCGCTCCCCATTGCCCATCAGGGTCCCTTCGACACGGTCGGCGCCGGCCAAGACTGCTAATTCCGCTGCCGCCACCGCGCAGCCGCGGTCATTGTGTGTATGCACCGACAGCACCAGGCTGTCGCGGCGGCTGATATGGCTGGCGAAGTACTCGACCTGATCGGCGAAGACGTTGGGCGAAGCCACCTCCACCGTGGTGGGCAGGTTGAGGATGCAGGGGTGTTCCGGGGTCGGTTGCCAGACGTCGAGCACCGCTTCGCAGACCTCTACCGCGTAGTTCGTCTCCGTGCTGGTGAAGCTTTCCGGGGTGTATTCGAAAATCCACGCTGTCTCGGGATAGCGTGCCGCCTCGCGCGCCACCCACCTGGCGCCGTTGCGCGCGATCTCGGTGATGCCTGCTCTGTCCTGACCAAACACCCGCTCGCGCTGTACTCGCGAGGTGGAGTTGTAGAGATGCATCACCGCGCGGCGAACGCCCTTCAATGCCTCGAAAGAGCGTACGATCAGATGTTCGCGCGCCTGCACCAGCACCTGTACGGTGACATCATCCGGGATCTGATCCTCCTCGATCAGCCAGCGAATGAAGGCGTAGTCGTGCCGGCTGGCGGAGGGAAAGCCGACCTCGATCTCCTTGAAACCCAGCCTGACCAACAGCGCCCACATCTCGCGTTTCTGCGAGACGTTCATCGGCTTGATCAGCGCCTGGTTGCCGTCGCGCAGGTCGACACTGACCCAGCTAGGCGCTCGCTCGATAGTACGGTTGGGCCACTGGCGGTTCGCCATGTGAATCGTCGGGGCGGGCCGGTATTTGCGGTGGTCAAATGATTTCACGAACTTGCTCCTGAACGGTTGAGTATCTAGAGCCATGCATTCCATACCCTTGTGAGGCGGGAATGAGCCGGCCCTTGTGAGGCCGACAGTAGGTTGGGTTGCCGCTTGTGGCGGTTGAGTAAAAGATTAATGCAGAAGATGAGAAATGTTATTTCAAATATTCTGTTAATATGGGTTGGTTGAGCAATATAATTGCGATTAATGATTGATTGTTGAAACTATCTTTTTTTCGTATACCCGGGAGGGCCGCAATATGGAACTCGACCGTTACGATCGCCGCATCCTCGATGAACTGCAGCGCGACGGGCGCACCAGCAACCAGGAGTTGGCCGAGCGCATCGGCCTCTCTCCTTCGCCTTGCCTGCGGCGGGTACGGGCGCTGGAGGAGACAGGCATTATCAGCGGCTATCGTGCCATGCTCGATGCCAAACAGCTGGGGCTGTCGCTGATGGCGCTCATCCACATCTCCATGGACCGCCATACTCCCGAGCGTTTCGCCAATTTCGATAAGTCGATCGCCGACCTGACCGAGGTGATGGAATGCCTGTTGATCACTGGTCAGGACGCTGACTATCAGCTCAAGGTGGTGGTGCGGGACATGGACGCTTTTCAGGCTCTGCTGCTGGAGCGGATCACCCGCATACAAGGGGTGAGCGGCGTACACTCGAGCTTCGTCCTGCGCCGGGTGGTCGACAAGACCGCGTTGCCGCTGAGCTAGATCTGTAGTAGATATCAAGACGAATGCGGGTGTTTTGGATAAATCAGTGACTATTTTGAACCGGAGAACATCACGGTGATTATGGCCGGTGATGAGCCGGTGGGGTATTCGCAGGTCGAGGATCAGGGCGAAAACCTGTTTATCCGTATGTTGTTGCTGCTACCCGAATATCAACACAGGGGGTTGGGAACCCGTCTGCTTAATCAGGTGATTGAGTTAGCCAGGGCGCGGTCAAGCGGCGTCAGGCTGGAGGTATTCAAGCTCAATGAGAAAGCGAAGGCCTTCTATGAGTATCATGGCTTTCGGGACGAAGGCGAAACGCCAGACAGCTATGTCATGGCGTTGTTACCTGACGAGCGCTAGTCCTTCGATTCTCAGTGGGATCCTGGCCCTGCACTGTACCCCTGGCCAGGTATTATACGGCGTAGCTAGCCAGGTTCGTTGACGATCAGGTCCGTAGATAGCAATGCCACGCCAATGTTTTGCATTTCCTGCCTGCCCCGGTCGTACACGCCGGAGGTTGCATCATCCGCCAGCACCACACGATAGTCCCGTTCACTGGCCTCGTAGATCGAGGTGCGGGGGCAGTTGGGATAATTGCAGCCGCTAAATACCAGTGTTGATATCTGCAGTCCGGTGAGATGGTCATGCAGCGGCGTCTGGTAGAACGCACCCCAGCGAGGCTTGTAGATGACCACCTCATTTTGACCGATTTGCTGGATGCCACTGGATAGCAGCAGCGCATCATCCAGTTGTACATCGGGGTTCGGCAAGATGTCGGGGGCGAGCTGATGCCCGGGTGAGCCGGCCAGCACCAGTGACGCACCTTGTTCGACCAGGGTCCTGCGGCAGAGATCGACGTTGGATCCGTCCGGCCGGTAGATCCGGACGATATGAACAATCGGCCGTTCGGCTGCAAGGAAGGCATCGAGCAGGACCTTCATGCGCGGGAGTACGGACGAGGTCCCCTGGATCTCGAAGGGCTGCCCATCAAGGGTGTCACGCTGGGTGTCGATTGTGATGAGTGCAGATCGTGACCAGTCCGGTGCTGTGTATGTATCCATGTCAGAGCCTGCCATAAGGATACCTGATTACCCCTGATACTCAGCTACTCTGACGGCTGAGATTGTCCATAAGTACCGGGCGTATCTGGGGCGCGGTTGCAGGACACGCAGTGAATACA
>JBDLIF010000184.1:0-5719 GCA_039714955.1 Pseudomonadota bacterium
CGGTCCTACAACCACACCCCAGATACACCTTCGCAATCATGTGATTAGCACCACGCACGGCTGCGAAAAGTGGCTGAGTTTCAGGGGTAATCAGGAAGGGTTATGTACCATATGAGTGGATCAAAGGTTCCGCATCCGCCAGGCCGCTGTCGGCCGCCGGTCCATAAGGTTGCAGCGGATCGGCACCGAGGGTGCCCACCAGTGACTCCAGATAGGTCTCGTCCTGCACTGCATGCAGGCGCTGCATGGCTCGCTCCAGACGCTTCGTGATGGCCAGGCTTTCGACCACATCCATATAGCCCGGGCGCTCCAGAAATCCCTGGAGGTATGCCACATGGCGCCGGTAGAGAGCAATGTCCCGCTGCTGCTTGATGCGTAGACGCTCCCGATACCAGGCCGAATTCAGCAGGTAGTCGCGGGTGAACATGGCGCGGATCTCCGGATCATGCACGGTTTTCCCCTGGTATTCGCCCTTCGCCATGATATGCAGCAGGGCCTTCAGTGGTGGACAGGCGTCCTCGACGCTACCGTCATCCAGATACTGCTGGGCCACCCGCTGATGGGCCTCGATAATGTTGTCGATGCCATCCACGAAGGCATCCAGACCTTGAGTCTCGGGCTTGAGAATTGCCTCGGTCAACACGGTATTGGCGTTGTCGAAGATCTTGCCCAGATAGCCATGCACGAAACGGTCGGTAATGCGGTAGCCAAGACGACTTGCCAGCACCCGCCTGCCGTCATGCTCGAAGTCCTCCAGGGGCTCCAGATAGCCTTTCTCGATGAGGTAGCCGGGGTTGCGGCCCTTCTCGTCCAGCCGCGCCCAGACCTCCGGCACCAGCAGGCTGATATCGTGATCCACCCGTACATTGGGGCCAATATGGCCGGCCGAGCTGGAGAACCCCGGATAGCCGGTAAGGATGAACGAGACCAGCGCATTGTTGAGATCCGCGGTGGGGCGCAGGGCGTTGAAAGGCCCCTTGGTCAACGCCCCCTCACTGCCCGCCCCGGTGGTGGAGGGGGACTTGCCGGTGAGGCTGCAGACGAAATCCATGAAGAGTTCCGGCAACTCCTGATAGTGGATCGGGTTGTAGACCGCCAGCGGGCGGATACCCGGTTCCGGTGGATTATTACGACGCCCCGCCAGCACGGCGTCGACCGGATGGCAGAGTGGTGTCTCCAGCGGCAGCTTGCGGTGAAAACGAGCACCCATCTCCGCTACATAGGTGCGCACCGGGTTCACCAGATCCTGTCGGGTCTGCAGATAACGGGGGTTTTTGCTCGGCTTGCCATCCACCAGGCGTGGATGGGCGGAGGAGACCACGTATCCCCTGCCCTTGTCATAGACCAGCTGCAGCAGGTCCTGCATGGGACGGGTGAAATTGCAGAAGTTGAGTACGTCCTCCACCACGTCAGCAAGATTTTCACCCTGCAGGGGCTCATAGTTGGCCAGGAAATTACCCGGCTGGGCCATGTCAAGCTCAGTCTGTTTGTCGAAACCAGGAATGATGGCGTCATCGGGACGCTGAAACAGCCGATATTCGCAGTTCCTGGTCAGCTTGACGCTGTGATCTCGATTCATGCCCGCCCGACAGCCACTAGTGCCGCCGGGCCCGACCACCACGGAGGCGGTAATGTCGTCCTCCATCTGGATCTTTTCGGTGGCGATGAAGTCCTGCCGGACCTTGAAGATGCGCCACTCGTCCCGTTCATCGAAACCCACCCGCAGGTAGGAGGCGATGATGCGCCGGTTCATCATCTTCAGCTCATGTCCCTCGGCGCCGTCGATCTCATCAACTGAGAGGTATTTGCGCCAGGCTTTACCCCAGGACTGGCGGTAGAATCGTTTGATCATATAGGCCAGGGCGAGGATGCGTGGGGGAATCGACCGTGCCCAGGCGTTGTATTCATCGGTGTAGCTGGATGAAGGCGTCAGCAGCTTGATGACGGAACCGAGACTGCGTTCCGGGCTCAGCGGCTTACGGGTCGGGTCCCGGTCCTCTTGTGCGTAACTGGGTTTGAAGCGGTCACTGTAGTCCCGTTCAAAGATCGCCTCCACCAGATCCAGGTCCTTCTGCAGGTTATCCACGAACAGGGGACCATAGATCACCGCGTCATTCAGGGATTTGGAGATCTCCGATTTGCCCCCGCCGGAGACGGTACTGGGTTTATGACAAAAGGTACCTTCCGGATCGGTACCGATCAGGCGCCAGGAGGGCGCATCCGGATGCTTCTCCATCTCCACCTTATAGCCATTCGGCTGGACATAGATCCTGCCGGGTTGCAGGCGGATTTTTTGCGTCTTACCCGCTTTCAGCCAGGTGATATTCTGAGCCCCCAGGTCCATGCGCAGGTCCTGAGGCACATAGACGACCTCGGGAAACCGTCTGTCGATGCCATAACCCTCCGGCTGCAGCCGCATGATCTCGCCGTAGCGCTCGGCCACGTCCCCAAAGCTGTAACCAGGCTCCCGGGTGCGGGAATCCACCCCGTATTCGATACCGTGATTGCGGCGGGGAAAGGCCAACGCACCGCCTGCATGCTCCTCTTCCGCCAGACCGAAGAGATTGGCCGCATAGCCGATCTGAGTCTTCACCTCTTTCTTGCAGTAGCCATAGTAGTTGTCGGCAATCAAGGTGACGATCACACCCCGTTCGTCACGGGCGGTGAGCTTGAACGCCTGGCCGTCGTTGTAGAGTTCGGATGCATCCTTCCAGCACATTCCATCCGCCCTATGACGCTCAGAGGCATCCTCCCAGTGGGGTAGTCCCAGCTCCTTTTTGCTCAAGTGGATCAGATGCGGGGCAAGGATGACGCACCCGGTATGACCGCTCCAGTGGTCCACATCGAGTCCGGCATCGAACTCCGCCAGAAAGGGGTTACCCCCGTTGCCGAAGATGCTCTCGACAAAATCCAGGTTGCTCACCAGATTACCGGGGGCGAAGAAGCGGATCTCCATGCTCTTCTCTGCGTCATAGCCCGGAATTTCCGGACAGATCACCGGGCGCAACAGCAGGGAGACGAACATCTCCGCCGGCTTGGGCTGGTTGGCCGTGAAGGGGATGCGCAGCAGCTCCGCGGGTGGTTGCAACGCCGCTTCCAGCATGCGTGCAAAGGTCTGCCTGGGTACCGCCTTTTTGTCTCCAGGAATCGGCAGCCCCCCCTCGGTGATATGAAATGAACCCTTGGTGGTGCGCCGATCGCTGGCCGGGTTATTCAGCACGCCCTGCTTCACCCGATAGCTGGAGACGATATCGGAGTGGAACTCGTCCTCTCCCAGGGGCAGGGAGAGTTCCCGCGCCACCCCATGCCGATCGAGTACAAAGGTCATGCTGGGCAGTTGAGGAACCTGGTCGCAGGCCTCCTCCAGATAGAGGTCGAGAAAGTCCTGGATACGCCGATCAGCCGGGCAGCGATAGTCGGTGAGCAGCCGGTTCTTTTCGCGGTAGCTCTTTAACAGATCATTCGCCGTATGGAGAAAATCATCTCCTCCCCCACTGGCCGTGGTGGGCTGTCCGGACGAGGCCAGTTTCAGATTGATATAGAGCTGGAGCTTTTTTCTTTTCTTCTTTGAGTCGCCAGATTTTTTATAAAAACCAAGGGAACGTTCGAAATTCATCGATTTATCCAAAAAGTGAACAGGCGCGCATCCTGCCCCAAGCCTGGCGTATATTCAAGTCCAAGGAAGTCCGGAATAACCCTATATAACTTGCGTATTGTCATATTTTTATAAGACATATCATTAAGTTACAAGAATATCCACAGATTGATCCTAGATACAGACTAGCCGCCTGTGTCGCCTTCATGCAGGCCTACATTTAGCCCGATTCGAGACTCTTGGTGGCTATCTCGAACACATCCCGGGAGAGACCGGGATGGGCCAGTACCCGTTCGAATGCTGCCTGCATCAACTGTTGGCGTGCCGGATCATAGCGTCGCCAACGGGTCATGAGCCGCAGCATGCGGGCGGCAACCTGGGGGTTGAGCTGGTCCAGGGCGATCACCTGGTCGGTCAGGAAGGCGTAACCGGAACCATCCGCTGCATGAAATCCGGCCACATTGGCGCTGCAGAAGACCCCTACCAGGCTGCGCACCTTGTTGGGATTACGCAGGGAAAAGGCCGGGTGCAACATCAACCGTTTGACATCCTGGAGGGTGCCGGGGAGTTTGGCGTTGGCCTGTACCGCAAACCACTTGTCCATCACCAATGGATCATCCCTCCATTGTGCTTCGAAGCTGGCCAGCGCTCGGGGACGTTCGGCACAGTCGCAGTTGGACAGGGCGGTCAGGGCCGCCATCCGGTCGGTCATATTGTCACCCGTTTCGAACTGCGCCATACAGAGCGAGCGGATCTCCGGGTCATCCAACAGCATCAGGCTGTTGAGGGCGAGATTTTTCAAGCTCCGGCGTGCGATGGAGGCCGGTTCGATATCGTATGCCCCACTGGCGTTATTGGCTCGGTAGACATCCAGCAGATCATCCTTCAAGGCCAGTGCCAACCGCAGCCTGAGCCAGTCACGTACCCGGTGAATGGCCTCCACATCCACCCGTTCCATCTGATCGCCCAGGGTCGATTCCGAGGGCAGGGTCAGGACTTCCGCCAGCAGGGCCTTGTCGGCCGACCCATCGGTCAGGGCCCGGCGGAATGCCTCGACGAAACCCGTGGAAATCGCCAGCTCACGGTCCGCCTGGTCATCTTCCACCAGCTGCAGCAGGGTACGCTGGGCCAGGGTGTGGGCCGCATCCCAGCGGTTGAACGGGTCCTGGTCCTGAGCCATGAGGAACATCAGCTCCTGGTCACTGTAGGCAAACTCCAGTTTCACCGGCGCGGAGAGGCCACGCAGCAGGGAAGGGATCGGCGACTCGGCAAGCCCTACAAAGTTGAAGGTGGCATGTGGCTGCCGCAGTTCGACCACCCGCTGAATACCAGCCGGCTCACTCTCCCCCTCGAGTTGCAGAGGCATCTCCCTGCCCTGCCCATCCAGCAGACCCAACCTGATGGGGATGTGGAACGGCACCTTGCTGGCCTGTCCCGGGGTAGAGGGACAGCTCTGTGCGAAGCTGAGGCTATAGCGTTGTTGCGCTGCATCGTAGCTGGCCTCCACCTTGACCCTGGGAGTGCCCGCCTGGCTGTACCAGAGGCGGTACTGCTCCAGGTCCCGGCCACTGGCCTGCTCCATGCATTTGACGAAATCATCGGTGGTCACCGCCTGGCCATCATGGCGTTTGAAGTAGAGATCGGTGGCCTTGCGATAGTTCTCGGCACCCAGCAGGTTGTGCTGCATGCGCACCACCTCCGCGCCTTTCTCATATACGGTCACGGTGTAGAAGTTGTTGATCTCCATATAGGCGTCAGGACGGACCGGGTGGGCCATGGGACCGGCGTCCTCGGCAAACTGGTGGGCGCGCAGCAGGCGCACGTCCTCGATGCGCTTGACCCCGGGAGAACCCATGTCGGCGGAGAACTCCTGATCGCGGAACACGGTCAGCCCCTCCTTCAGACTGAGCTGAAACCAGTCCCGGCAGGTGATGCGGTTGCCCGTCCAGTTATGAAAATACTCATGGGCAATGACCCCCTCGATACCCTGGAAATCCCGGTCGGTGGCTGTCTCCGGCCTGGCCAGGACAAACTTGGCGTTGAAGACATTGAGTCCCTTGTTCTCCATCGCCCCCATGTTGAAGTCGTTGACCGCCACGATCATGTAGATGTCCAGGTCATACT
>JBDLIF010000185.1:0-5715 GCA_039714955.1 Pseudomonadota bacterium
CAACGATGGTTTCTGGGAGGAGGTTGCCGCCGGCATTGGCAATATCGGTGCAAAAGTCATTGTCACCACCTCGTTTGATCCGACCAACTGGGGCCGTGCTGCCACCGTTGACCTCGGAATCTGCGCCCAGGCCTATGCCTATATCGCCCAGGGGGGGCAGGAGAATTACCGGCTGCTGCTGGAGTTCGTGGCCCACCAGGTGGATTCCAGTATCCCGGCAAGTGATCCCGTACCCATGCCCTGGCAGGGAATACTTAATCCATCGGATTTTAAGGTATATGAGACAGTGGCAGACTATTGGCAGGAAAATCCTCCCCAATTCGGTGACACGGTCGGTCTTCTTTTGTCACGCAGTACCTTTACCGATGCCGATGGTGCTCTGGAACGGAAACTTATTGCCACCCTGGAAAAACATGGCCTCAATGTTCTGCCGATATTCAGTCACTATGCAGCGGATGAAAATGTCGGTGCCATGACCCCGCTGGCCACCGCGGAACAGTATTTTCTTGATAACAACGGCAAGTCGCGCATCGCTGCCCTGATTAATATGCAGTTTTTCTTTCTGGGGCAGCAAAAGGGATCGGATAGCGGTGAAACCGGGGTGGCTGGACAGACCGTTGAATTTTTTCGGAAACTCAATGTGCCGGTGTTCAAGCCGGTGATTTCCTATTCGCAGTCGGCAGCAGAGTGGGAGGAAAACCCCCAGGGATTGACTTCCGAAGTAACCTTCGGTATTGCCATGCCCGAGTTCGAGGGGAACATCGAGCCGCTCCTGATGGCCTGCAGTCAGAAACATAGCGATGAGGCCACGGGAACAGTATTTGAACTGCGCGAGATCATTGATGACCGGGTGGAGCGTATTGCCGAGCGGATTGCCCGCTGGGTGAGAATGATGCGCAAGCCGTCCCGGGAACGGAAGGTGGTTTTTGTGCTGCACAAAAATGAGTGCGCCGGTCTGGAGGCCGGTGTGGGGGGAGCGGCGGGGCTGGACACCGGTGAAAGCATTGTTGCCGTCATGCGCATGATGCAGGAGAGCGGCTACCGGATTAGCGATATGCCGGCCTCGGGTGAAGAGCTGATGCAGACCATCCTGTCGCGCAAGGCGATTGCGGAATTCCGCTGGACCACCGTCGATGAGATTATCTCCAAGGGAGGGCATCTTGACCTGCTGGGGCCCGATGTATACCAACAGTGGTTTGATGAAATGCCGGCCAAGGCCAGGGACGAGATCACTGCCGCTTGGGGAGAACCGCCGGGGCAGGAAATGAATGGTGTGCCGCCGAGTATGCTCCATGACGGTAAAATTGTCATTACCGGGCTCAATTTCGGCAACGTCAACGTCATTATGCAGCCCAAGAGAGGCTGCGCCGGTGCCCGCTGCGACGGTCAGGTGTGTAAGATTCTGCACGATCCGGATGTACCGCCACCCCATCAGTACATCGCCACCTACATGCATATGGACAAGGTGTTCGGCGCAGATGTGGTCGTCCATGTGGGTACCCACGGTAATCTGGAATGGCTGCCGGGCAAGGGCGCAGGTCTTTCCTCGTCCTGCTGGCCGGACATCGCCATCGGCAGCACACCGCATCTGTACATCTACAATGCCGACAACCCTGCCGAAGGGGTGGTGGCCAAGCGGCGCAGTTCAGCGGTGCTGGTTAATCATCTGCAGGCGACCATGACCACGGCCGACACCTATGGTGATCTGGCGGAGCTTGAGGAGCTGCTCAATGAGTACCAGCGGGCCCGGGAAATGGATCCGGCCCGTGGACACCAGCTGGAACACCTGATAGGAGAGGCCATTGATCGCAGTCATCTGCGGACGGAAATCGACGCGGCTCAATGCAGCGATTTTGCACAGGTGGTCGAATGCTGTCATGTGATCCTGTCCCGTGCTCGCAACAGCCAGACCTCCACCGGTATGCATGTTTTCGGTCAGATACCGGAGGAAGGGGAGCGGGCCGAGATCATCAATACCATTCTGCGTTTTGACAGCAATAACATACTTAACTCACGCCGAATAATCTTCGATCTGTGGGGCGAAGATATCATGGCTGCCCTGCAATCCCCGGCAGATCTTGGTCGATGCGGTAAGGTATATGGCGAGCTGCTCTACGAAGCAGACCGCAAGTCTCTGGAGGTCATCAATCGTCTGTGCAAGGGGGAAGACCCGGATGCAGTGTTCCTGGATGCTGCGGATAACAGGCCCTATGATGATAAAGAGCTGCAGTCACGTCTTAACTCCTTTGCGGCCTTGGTGCGAGAGATTGATCAACGTATCAAAGACTCACGGGAGATTGATGCCCTGCTGGGCGCTATGAACGGTGGTTATGTGCCGGCCGGGCCTTCGGGTTTCATCTCACGGGGGAGATACGATATTCTGCCCACCGGCCGTAACTTTTATAATGTGGATCCCACCCGGATACCCACCCGAGCGGCCTGGCGGGTCGGGGTGCGGTTGGCCGAGGCCCTGCTCAAGCGCTACCAGGACGAGGAAGGGCGCTACCCGGACCAGGTCGGACTGCTCTGGATGGCCTCGGATATCATGCGGGCTGATGGTGAGCAGATCGGCCAGATCATGCACCTCCTCGGCGCCCGCCCACGCTGGAAAGCCAACGGCCAGGTAGATGGCTTTGAGGTGATTTCCACCGCCGAACTTGGCAGGCCCCGTATTGATGTGCATATCAGGGTTTCCGGCATTACCCGCGACTGCTTCCCCGACGCGATGACCTATCTGGATGAGGTGGTGCAGGCCATTGCTCTGTTGGAAGAGTCCGGTGATGATAACTTCGTCCGCAAACACATCCTGCAACTGGCCGAGGAGCAGGGGACGGATCTGCGGGACCAGGACCAGATGCGCCGTTTGAGTTACCGCATCTTCTGCGCCCAACCCGGCGTCTTCGCAAGCGGCGTCAACCTTGCTGTGGCTGCCTCGGCCTGGAAGGATGCCAAAGATCTTTCCGACATCTACACCTTCTGGAATGGCTATGCCTATGGCGGGGGGACGGGTGACGACACCTTTGGAGTTGCTGCTCACCAAGAGCTGGTAGCCAGCCTGCAGCGGATTGAGGTAACCTTTGACAAGCATATATCCGATGAAAGTGATTTCTTGAACTGTTGCGCCTTTTTTGGCAACTACGGTGGCATGACTGCTGCCGCCCACAGTCTTTCCGGCAAAAAACCCAAGACCTATTACGGCGATACCCGCGACCCGGCCCAGGTAGGGGTCACTGATTTTGCCGACGAAATGCGCAGGGTGGTTCGGGCCAAGCTCCTCAATCCGAAGTATATCGAGGGCATGCAGGACCACGGGTACAAGGGGGCCGGTGATCTCTCCAAGCGTATCGGCCGGGTGTACGGATTTGCCGCCACCACCGGCGAGGTGGACGAGTGGATTTTCGATGAAATTGCCGAGACCTTTGTCCTGAATAAAGAAATGCGGGAATGGTTTCAGGAGGTTAATCCCTGGGCAATTGAGGAGATCGGCCGCCGCCTGTTAGAGGCTGAGGCCCGTGACATCTGGCAGCCGGATGAGGAGCTGTTACAGCGTCTGCAGGATGCCTATCTTGAAGTGGAAGGTTCCATTGAAGACACCATGAGTGATGTGACAGGTGATTTTCAAGGCGGCAGCGTCGATATGCTGACCGCCGACGACGTGAGCCATTGGAAAGAGGAAATGGGAAAAATCCTGGGTGAACTGGATCTCGATAAATGATGCGACACGATATGAACATACAGAGTAACACCCATGGCTCACCAGGTCGAGCCTCAACGAAGCATGAAAGTCAAACAGCACCCGTCTGGCGGAGTGACTTTCATAGAAAAAGTTATCCCTTTGCGGCGATTCATGGCCAGGATGAGATGAAGGAGGCCTTGTTGATGACGGCTGTAAATCCGCGCATCGGCGGCGTGCTCATCCGCGGCGAAAAGGGCACGGCCAAATCCACTGCCGTCAGGGGACTGGCGGCCTTGCTTCCCGAGATCGAGGTTGTAACTGACTGCCCGCTGGGCTGCAGCCCTGACGAGGCGTCATTTCAATGCAGCCGGTGTCATCTCTGCTCCGCGGAGCAGGAGGTCAATCGCCGACCGGTACGGGTGGTGACCCTGCCGCTCAACGCCACCGAGGATCGCGTTGCCGGAGGCATGGATTTTGACCGGGCCATACGCAATGGGCAACGGACCATTCAACCTGGTCTACTGGCCCAGTCCCACCGGGGCATCCTCTATGTAGACGAGATCAATCTTCTTGATGATCATCTGGTGGATGCCGTCCTGGGCGCTGCGGCCTCGGGCGAAAATCGCATCGAACGCGAGGGGATTTCTTTTTCCCATCCGGCCCGTTTTATCCTTGTCGGAACCATGAATCCGGAAGAGGGGGAACTGCGGCCTCAGCTTCTCGATCGCTTTGGGCTTTGTGTTGAAGTCAAAGGTGTTGAGGATCGTGACCTACGGGTACAGACCATGGTGCAGCGGGAGACGTTTGACGCAAACCCCGAAGAATGTATCCGGGAGTTTGACACTGAAACCAAAGAGCTGGCCCAACAAATCTATGCATCCCGCTCTCTGCTGAAGAAGGTCTGCCTTTCCGGCCGCCTGCGTGCATTGGTCAGCGAACTCTGTCTGGAGGCTGGTGTTGCCGGCCACCGGGCCGATCTTGTCATCGAACAGGCCGCCCGCGCTCGGGCCGCCCTGCAGGGGCGAATTGAAGTGGAGGAAGAGGATATCATGCAGGTGGCACCTCTGGCCCTTCGTCATCGCCAGCGCGATCCAGCCCCCCCACCCCCACCCCCGCAGGAAAAGAGTCACGACCAGCATTCCCATTCCGAACAGCAGCAAGACCATCAGGATGGAGAGGCGGGAGAACAGGCGGAGAAGCCAACGCAGACACCTGACAAGTCCGATAATGCGTCCAGTGAGGCTGCGTCTGGAGGCGGAATGCCGGACGACGGGCAAGAGCCGCAGCAGAAACCGGATCAAAACGTCACGGAAAGGGTTTCTGAGGTCGGAGCAACGTTTAAGGTCAAGCAGTTGACCGCCGGCAAGGATCGGGTTTTTCGGCGCGGTTCCGGCCGTCGTTCGCGTAGCCGTGTCAATGGCCTGCAGGGGCGTTATGTTAAAAGCACCCTGCCGCGAGGTTCTAAGGATGTGGCCCTGGATGCCACCCTGCGTGCGGCAGCCCCGCATCAGCGTAACCGCAAAAGGGACTGTGACACTGTTATTGCCTTACGTTCGGAAGACATCCGGGAAAAAGTACGTGAAAGGCGTATCGGTAATTTCCTGCTTTTCGTGGTGGACGCCAGCGGCTCCATGGGAGCGCGCGGCAGGATGGCTGCCACCAAAGGAGCGATCATGTCCCTCTTGCTGGATGCCTACCAGAAACGGGACAAGGTAGCGATGATCTCTTTCAGCAAAACCGAGGCCAGGCTAAACCTGCCGCCCACGTCGTCCATTGATATGGCGGCACGGGTTCTGGCGGAGATGCCGGTGGGCGGCCGCACCCCCCTGAGTACTGCCCTGATCAAAACTCAGGAGCTATTAAACAGTTATTTAGTGCGTGATCCGACTTCACGCCCCATTGTCATCCTGATAACCGACGGGCGCTGCAATGTTGCCCTGGCCCAGGGAAAACCAATTGATGAGTCCCTGGCTCTGGCCGGCAAACTGGCCTGGGATGAGCGAAACCGGTTTATCCTGGTGGATACGGAAGAAAAGGGC
>JBDLIF010000186.1:0-5714 GCA_039714955.1 Pseudomonadota bacterium
TTCCCATATCAACAATCTTGCGGTGAATCTCTTCGGTAACCGCTGACTGTTCCGTAGAACTCACGGCTATCTGCTGATTCATTTCAGCGATAGCCACCACAGCCTCTGCTATAACCGCGAATGACTGCTCAGTAGAGGCTGCTTGTTCCACACTGACATCCGCCTGCTGCCTGCTCTCACGCATGACACTGACCGCCTGAGTGGCTCCCTGTTCCAGCTTTTCGATCATTGATTGAATTTCACTGGTGGACTCCTGGGTGCGCCCGGCCAAGGTTCTGACCTCATCGGCAACCACGGCAAAACCCCTCCCCTGCTCACCTGCCCGTGCCGCCTCGATGGCAGCATTTAGCGCCAGCAGGTTGGTCTGTTCCGCAATCCCCCGAATGACATCCAATACAGTCCCAATATTCGCCACATCGGTTTCCAGCTTTTGAATCACCACAGAGGCACCCTCAACATCCTTGGCGAGCCCACCAATGGCATTGATGGTCTGCTCGACCACGGACCTGCCTTCGATGGTTGCCTGGTCCGCCTTTTTTGCCGCTCCCGCCGCCGCCTCCGCATTCTGTGACACCTGGCCCACAACCACGGACATCTGATCCATTGCCGTAGCAACCTGCTGAATATCTGACTGCTGCTGGGCAAGGTCATGCTGGGTGGTCTGGGTGATGGAGTCCAACTCACCAGAGGCAGTGGTCAGATTGTTCGCTGCATTTCGTACATTTAGAATAATGCCACCCAGATGTTCTCTCACCGTCTGGGTATGGTTCAGAACAGACCCGAGTTCACCACTAAACTGGGGAATATCGGAGTCGCTAAAATCTCCTGTGGCAAACTTGTTCAGGCATGCTGAGATCTGTTGCGTCGGTGCGATCACGATCTTCCGTACCAACCACACACTCAAAGCAATCATGGCAAACAGCGAGAGGAGGGTCAGCCCCGTGGTGATCAGCATAGCCTGTTCGCCATTACCTTTTAGTTCCATTGTGGCATTTTCGAGTTCCTGCTTAATAGCCTCGGCAGCCTTGCCCAGCAGCCGGGTAGGTTCACGATCAATCCCCTTAACCGCCTTGTCCCCGATCTTCGGGTCGAAATTGGCTGCCTTGAATTCTGCCAACCCTTCGCGATAGGCCTGCCCCATCACATCATGCGCGGCGAGGAAACGTTTCAGTAGCTGTTTCGCTTCAGGCTGCTGGAGCTGGTGTATAAGTTTATTACCATTTTTGCGGATGGTCGCCTCTTTGGACTCGAACTTGCCCCAGTATTTGTTCAGATTCTTAGGGGCATATCCCCGCAGCAGGACGTTTTTCCATTCCTGGACCTGTTTTTTGAAATCGCTCTCGAGGTTGAGTATCTGCCGTTGTTGGGCGACCTCTTGATGTAGCGCCGCATTGTAGATATTCAATATTTGAGACAGAGTGAGAAAACCATGCAGGAACGCCGCCCCAAGCAGGAGAGTACCGATAAGCAATAGCATACTGAGGCGAAATTGAACCGTATGGGTATTGAATGACATTGTCTGCTCCTGAAATCCAACCTGTGCAATAACAGATGGGCTGATAAAAAAGGCTGGAATTTACTGTTTCCTTTTGTTTCGATGAGAGGGTATTTATAACCTGAGTAACATTCAGGTTCTCTGTCTTGGTATCGTCTGGCCTGCATGGCTAACCGAAAAAAACCTGATTTTCAAGTGGCTTAGCGACCAGACCAACTGCTTCTTTAGGAGGGTGTCGCAAAAGACGACACCCGATGTAGTCCAGGGATGGACTGCCATTTTCGACGGCTGCAAGCCGTTTAAAATGAAGGAAACGAAAAATCGCATTTTGCGTTTCCGTGTTGTAAAAGTCCCATGGAAGGGCTTTTATGACACCATCCTAGGTGACTTGAGAGGTATACTGGCACCTCAATCGAGCGTGACAATCCCGGACAGAAAAATGACCCGAATTCGCAGACTTGTACTTGACGTGCTCAAACCGCATCAGCCCAATGCATTGGACTTTGCCGCCTCTCTGGCGGATCTGGGAACCGACTACCAGGTGAAATTGACCGTCGTCGAGGTGGATGAAAAGACCGAGACCACCATTCTGGTCATCGAGGGTGAAGACATCCAGTTTCAGGCAATCTCCGAAATGATCGAACAGATGGGTGCCTCCATGCACAGCATCGATGAGGTTGAGGTGGAAGGCGTTGGCCCCGCATCTGTCTAATTTCATCAACAACGGGTTATGATTTTTAGCGAGATAAATAATCTGTTTCTGCACCTGCGGCGTGCCAAGTCGATTCTGCGGCGATATTTCGTAACCAATGGATTTGATGGCGCCTTCACCATGCTGGGACTAATGGCCGGTTTCTACTCCAGTAACAGGGTCGACATAGCGGTGGCCCTCAGCGCCTCACTTGGAACCGCCATCGCCCTCTTCATGAGCGGCCTCAGCAGCGCCTACTTGAGTGAATCAGCGGAGCGCAGAAGAGAGTTATACGACCTCGAACAGGCCCTGATCACCGACCTCTCCCAAAGCGATTACGGCGAGGCAAGTCGTTATCTGCCAGCCGTTGTCGCCCTGGTAAACGGCCTGTCGCCACTGCTGATCTCCTTGCTGATCATGACACCGCTTTGGTTAAGCATTCTGGGCTTCAACCTGCCCCTTTCGCCCTTTCTTCTCGCGATATTGATTGCCATGGCCTGTACCTTCCTACTGGGCATCTTCATCGGCAGCATCAGCAGAACCTTCTGGTTATGGGCTGGGCTGCGCACCCTGGCTATTGCCATTTTGACCATATCAATCATTCTTTTGTTCGGTGCCAAATTCTGACCACCAAGAAGATTGATACCTTTTATCCAATAAGCAAATTGATAGATCATGCCCAGAAAGATCGCCATCGTGGAAGATGAACCGGCCATCCGGGACAACTATGCGGATTACCTCGACCGACAGGGTTATCAGGTCACCGGTTACGCTTCGCGCCAGACGGCGATACGGGCCTTCGATACCAAACTGCCCGATCTGGTGATCCTGGATATCGGCCTGCGGGATGATTTCGATGGCGGCTTCACCCTCTGCCGGGAGCTACGCGCCCGCTCCGCCACCCTGCCGATCATCTTTCTCACCGCCCGGGACAGTGATTTCGACAGTGTCGCCGGCCTGCGCCTGGGGGCCGATGACTATCTGACAAAGGAGATCAGCCTGCCTCATCTCAGCGCACGTATTGCCGCCCTCTTCCGCCGTCTGGACGCCATGCAACAGCCCCAGGAGAGGGATAGAACCATCAGCCGCGGCGAGTTGTCACTGGACCCCGATCGGCTTATTGTCAGTTGGAAGGAGAACCAACTGGATCTGACGATTACCGAGTTCTGGATCGTCCATTCGCTGGTGCGCCATCCGGGTCATGTACGTCATCGGGATCGCCTGATGGAGGATGCGAACATCCTGGTGGATGCCGCCAGCATCAGCACCCATATCAAACGCATCCGGAGAAAATTCCAACGGATCGATGAAGCGTTCGATCAGATTGAAGCGGTTTATAGCGCGGGTTATCGCTGGCGTAGTTAGATGGTCAGGCCTGAGAAACGCTCCTTCTATCAGGGCCTGCGATTCAAGCTGTTGCTGGTCTCGCTCACCCTGCTGACGATACCCTGGGCCGGCTATCGTTACATCACGGAAATCGAAATTTTTCTACGTAACGCCCAGGAGGAGGTACTGCTTGGCCGGGCCGAGATGGTGGCAAATATCCTGACCCCCCAGATAAAAGTATTTCTGCTCAACAGTAACCGACCGGATGGGAAGCCTCTCTCCAATGTGCTGTATGTCCATCCTCTCGACCAGCCCATTCAGCTGGATGGTTACCCGGAGGAGTGGTATCCCCTATTGGCTCAGGGCCGGGTTTTCCGTGCCAGTGAATCTAATCCTCAGGCGGCGGCCTTCGATCTGCTGATTGGCCACAGGAATGACTCACTCTACCTGTTGGTATTGGTCAAGGATGTCACCCCAATCTACGCCCGATCGGATCGTGACCCAGCCTCCGGCGACCATCTCCTGCTGGCTCTACCGGGCAGTGAGGGTAAGACCCGACAATACTCGATCGGCACCCAGGCACCCGGTTGGGTGATGGCACGTACCCTGGCAACCTCGCTACCCGCACCCAGCATACGGGGTGAGTGGCAGGAAACAAAATGGGGTTACACGATCGAGCTTAGACTGCCCCTCAAGCTGGCTGAGGGGGCGCTCTCTCTTGCCCTGGTTGACAAGGATAGCGTTGGACAGCATGAGATCAGTGGCATTGCCGCCACCTCCGGCCTGCAACGGACGGAGAGCTTGTCGCGACTTCTGATCCCTTCACCGGAGGTCAATCAACTGCTGCATCAAATGGGACAACCAAACACCCGCATCCGCATCCTCAACCGGCAACGACTGGTGATCGCCCAGAACGGCAGGTTGGATCTCAATCCCCAGCACAGAACAAATGGCATCGTCAGCAGTCTGCTGAGCCTGATCCTACCCCTGGAGCAGGAGGATTTTCATGACAAGAGAGAAAACCTTGGTCGCCTTGACGGCCCCGAGATCCGTACCGCTTTGAATGGCAGGTCCGCCAGTTACCGCTATCAGATCAGAGATAACGACATAGCCATTCTATCCGCGGCCTATCCGATTATTGACAACGACCAGATCAGCGGTGCGGTGATGATTGAGCAGACCACCCATGAGATGCTCGCAATCCAGCATGGCGCACTGGTGAAGCTGGCAAAAATCAGCCTGGTGCTGTTTTTGCTCACCGGTATCTCCTTGTTGTTTTTTGCCTCCCGACTGACCGGTCGCATCAGGCGTCTCAGTCAAACAATAGATACTACGGTCAGTGGCGATGGACGCATCAGCAGAGAGCTCAGCTCTGATGCCCGGGAGGATGAGATTGGTGACCTTGAACGCAGTTTTGCCTCGGTCATGCAGCGCCTGCGGGAGTACAACAGTTATCTGGAAGCGATGGCATCACGCCTGGCGCATGAATTCCGCACGCCGCTTGTGATGGTCAAGTCATCCCTGGAAAACCTCGAACAGGATGACGATCCGGCAACACGTGCCCGCTACCTCGCACGTGCCTCGGAAGGCACCGAACGCCTTGCAAACATCCTGGACCGGATGCGCGAAGCGACCCGTCTCGAACAAGCGTTGCAAATGGCGGAGCAGGAGAGGGTGAATCTGAGCGAATTGGTTGAGGCGGTGTCTGACAACTATATCTCAACCTATCCTGCCACCCGCTTTGAATGCCGCGTACCCGATCAAGCTGTCAATACCCTTGCTGCACCTGAACTGATCGTCCAGGCCCTCGATAAGCTGGTCAGTAACGCGGTCGATTTCCACACCAAAGGGACGCCCATTGTCATCGAACTGGGATTGATCGACCGGGCCATGTGCCAGCTAAAAGTCTCCAATCAGGGACCCAAGCTACCCGCGGCAATGGAACTGCAGCTGTTTGACTCCATGGTATCCGTGCGGGGCGCATCGGAGGGACAGCCACATCTGGGCCTCGGTCTCTACCTGGTGCGGCTCATTACTGAATTTCACCTTGGCGTCGCCAAGGCCAGGAATACCGCGGAAGGTGTCTCTGTCTCCATTGAGCTGCCTTTGCACCAAACAGGTTAGATCTGGATAGAGGTAGCCCGTAGGCTACCCTCTCCCACCATAACGGCGCGTACCGGCCAGGTATACCGCTCCTCGATC
>JBDLIF010000187.1:0-5694 GCA_039714955.1 Pseudomonadota bacterium
TCCCGCTAGCACGCTGGAGGACTTTGAAAGTCTGGTCAACATAAGGATGAAATGGGTAATATATCCTTGCCGCTGGCGGCAAGGTATTTAGTGTGGTTTCTGATGACCAACCATGTCCACCTGTTGATGACACCGAAACGGTTGAGGGACCCTCGCATGTGATGAAACACCTGGGCCAGCGCTATGGATCAATATCAATCGATACTGACCCCATTGAACGCAACCATATCTGGACCGTGCCGGTGCCGAGCGATCTGGCGGAAGGCGTGTGCCGGGTCAAGGTCGACACTGTGGACGTGCATGGATATGCGTACAGCGAGTCTCTGCTGTTCGAGGTCCGGACACCCAACGAATCGATTGATCCCATCGACAACGATCCCACCGACGAGAAGTACGACCGCCGGCTGCCCAGCGAGTTGTAAGCAAACTCGGAGGTCTGCATAAAAAACTAAAAAAGATATCAATAAAAGATATGAGGGAGCTGAAAATGCTCCCTCTTTCTTTTGAACCTTTGTGCTACCTGAAACCATTCCTGCCATGGAAAAGAGCCAGAAGGCGAAAGACCAGGTGGCAATGAGCTTCAGGACCGGGTTTCCCTGATCCGGTGTGGATTCCCCATCGACTCTCCACTCTCCCGTTGCCTATTATGCAGTCCGTTACAACGGGTGGGAGTCGTTAGGCACAGGCCAGCGCCGCAAAGCTACAGGGGTATGCGGATCACAACGCCGCCCATGACATCATTCAGCTCAAAGTCGGTCCTGGGGCTGTCCTTGTGGTCGTTGTGGCAGACCACGCAGGCATCGGCTACCGCGATGTCCGGGTAGACCGCCGTGAAGTAGCGCGCACCACCCAAGGTCTCTTCGGTGTAGTAGTTCTCCTGGGGATGATCTGCGACATACTGCAGGCCGGTCTTCTCAGCCTCGGTCTGGGGTTTGTTCTGCTTGTTGACGGGCCAGAGTGACAGCAAGGCATAGCTGAAATTTGCGCCTTTTTCCTGGGTGAGCTCGGCGCCGGCGCGAAACATCTGCGCCGGCAACAACAGGGCTTTATTCTCCTTCCAATGTTCACTGGCCTGGATCACCTTCTCTTCGTTGGCCAGGCGATTGACAATCAGGCGCGTATAGACGGTGCGGTCCGCTTCCAGAACGGTATGGATGGCATCGGCCATTGCCTGGGGCGAGACGCCGCCGGGCTCTCCGCCGCAGCCCGCCATGGCCAGGGTCGCCAAGGCCGCAATGGCGCCTGCTTTAATGCTGTGGATCGAATCTTTCATCTTTACCTCCGTTTTATTGCTGTTTACCGAGGCGGCTTGCCGCCATGTTCAGACTTTCAATGTGCTTTGCGGGCTTGCCCGTAAAGTTCTTGTCAATAAGCGCACTATCCGCAAGTGAGTCGATGGTGAATGCGAGGCCATGGCAGTGTATGCAGACACGCCGGATCATCTTCTGGTTAGGGCGTAGGTTGAGATTCTGATTATGCTGCACCCGGACGGTCTCGACAGACTTGTGCTTGAATCTGTACCGGGGCAGGTGACAAGTGGCGCAGCTGACGCCACTGCCGGGTTCGCCGTGCCCCGCCGTTTCGGCCTGCCACAAGAGGTAGTGTGGCGAAGCCCTGTAGTTGCGGCTGTGCTCGTCTGCATGGCAGCCGAGGCAGGCCTCAACAACCGCAGGCCGGGTGTCGAAGCGATGCGCCGGGTGGCAGGCAACGCAGCTGAGGTGCTGACTGCTCTCGTCAGTCATCTGGCGCCTGGCCGCATCGGTTTGCATGGGCGTCAGGCCCAGCGCCAGCCGCATACCGTGCCTGCCCGCCAGGAATCCTGCGGCTTCCTCCGCATGGCACCTGGCGCAGGCCTCGTGATCAGGCTTGTCTGTCCAGGCCGCAGTGCCTTCGTGGGGCTGAGGCTTCTCACTATGACCGTGACAAGCCAGGCAGTTGACGCCGTTTCCCGCATGGGACGATGCCTCCCAGTCATCGATGACTTTGCGCTCCACACTGATGGGAGCGTCCTGTTCGTCCGCCGTCAAGGCTTCGAGGGAATGATGCGCGGTCAGGCGGTAGCTCGCAAGCAGGTTGCGCTGTGGCATATTGGCCTGAGCCCTTGTGTCTGGCTCGTTGAGATGTTTGATCAGGTAATCCTCATGCAGGGCGGTGTTGTCGTGATAGAGATGGCAGTCCCGGCAGCCGTCGAAGGGAAGGCTGGCATGACTGGGGCGGTCGGTGGCGATATCCTCATGGCAGTAAAGGCAGTAATCCTGCGCCAGTGTGACCCCCATCTCGCGGGTTATCGCCGGACGGTGTTCCCGATGGCAGCTGACGCAGCGGCGTGCATCCACCAGGGCCAGCTTGGGCGCATTGCGCGGATCTGTGAATTTCTTCGGTGGATGGGAATCGTTCACCGTTTCCAGCTCTTCCCCATGACATTTGATACATGCATCTTGCTTCACGCCGCCAAAGGTTGTGTGGCATGCGGTGCAGGCCGACTCGATCTGGTAATGACCGTCAGTGGTTTTGCCCGGCAGGAAAATGGCTGGGCTTTCACTCAGCAGTGTGGCCGCCAGGTAACCCATGAGCCCCAGAGTCATGAGAATCCACAGGCCCCAGACGAAGAGCTTTCTGCCATTCATCCAAGTCCAGAGGAGAAGCCGTTGCTTGTTCATGGGTCAAAAGTAGTAAACCGACAGCACATGGATGATGAGCAGGGCGGCTATGGGCCAGGATAGGGCGATATGCAGCCTGTTCAGCCAATCCTTCAGCCGGTGGCAAAGCAGATTGGGGCGGTGATTCTCGAGCACGATAAATAGTCCCACCAGTGAACCACTCACCATTGTGGCCAGTAGAGTCAATACGAACCAGTGGTTGAACGTCTGACCCAGGCTCAACCCGGTGTGCATGACGAGTAGGACCAGGCTCAGTAAGCCGGCGATCGCATGCCATATACGCCACCAGGCGAAGGGGCCCGACTTCAGACGCCGCCAGCGCTTGCGCAGCGACATGCCTAGGCCCAAAAGCATGAGTCCCCCCGCGCTATAACCGCTTAGCTGCTTCCAGGCGCTTTCGGTCCATAAAAACTCGAAGTTGGGGCTGACCTCCACACTCGTTTGATAAGCAAGGGGCCCGAAGCTTGCGAATATCGCCACCAACAGCATGCCAAGCGCCGCGCTCGAGAGTAGGGTGTTGGTGCCTTTGAGGCTGGTAATGGCGGTCGTGCCGCCACTGGGGGGCGTGAAGTGCTCGGTGTTGATCCGCGCAGCATCGATCCCACTGGCGGTCAAATAACCTTGCACGGCTTGTTCGTAGGGCTTGGGGCCACAGACGTAGAAGCGGGCATTCGGATGGCGTTGCACCAGCCGATCGACTTCCCCTTGGCCCAGCAGGCCCTGACGATCGGTGGCTCTCAGGTTGACCTGCAGCCTCTCCGTGCTCTGCGCGGACTCGGTCAATTCATGGTGATAGGCAAACTGGTCTGGAGTCGGAGCCGAATAATCCAGGTAGAGAGAGGGGATCTTGGGCAACTGCGGCAGACTGCGCACCATGGCCAGGGCAGGCGTCATGCCGATTCCGCCGGCTAAATAGACCACCGGATTCCGCGTTTCAGGGGGCAAATGGAATTCCCCAAGCGGTTGGGACATGCGAATGGCACTGTCTGTGGTGACCCGGTCATGCAGCCAGCGGGAGAACAGCCCATGGGCTTCCCGTTTGACGGTGATCTCGTAGTGCTCTTGCTGGCCTGCCGGGGATGTCAAGGTGTAGGAACGCTGCACCCAGCGTCCGTCGATCAGACCTTCAATCCGGATATGCTGTCCGGGCAGAGACTGGTTAACTGCATGATGCCGCGGCCGGAAGCAAAACGACTTGACGCTGGGTGTGACGGGTACGATGCTGATAAGGTCGGCCGGATCCATATCGGAACGACCCACAATCTCGGCCAGCAATGGCGCACAGCTGCCACATACCTGTGACGCCCCGGTGCGTTCTGTGAGCTTCTCCACCGTATCACAGCCGTTCATCACGGCTTCATTGAGCGCGCCGCGGGTCACGCCTGTGCACCGGCAAACCACCGTGCTTTCGGCGAAGCTCTCCTGCTCCCGCTCGAGCCACAACTCCCCCTTGAGTTGGAACAGCGCCAACTGCCAAGGCCAGATGCGCCGGTTCTGGCTGATGGATTCAGCCACCCGACCCAAGTCGGGCCAGTGACCGACGGCAATCAAGGCCATGATCCGCCCTTTGTGTACCGCCAGTTGTCGATACACACCGTCCTGCCTGGCTTCGAAGATCAAACGTTGGACCGCCACATCCCCATCGAGGACTCGGCGCATGCTGAAGATGGGCCTGCCAACCACCTTGGTGGAGGTGATCCTGGGACCGTCGCTGAAGTGGTACATGGCGGTGATGCTCTCCATGTCCAGGAACTGCCCGCTGTGCAGCGTAACCAGACCTCTCGCCGCCAAGTCACAGAATCCGCTGAGGCGCTGCAGTTGGGCGCGCATCTCCAGCGAGCCACCGTAAAGGGAGAGGAAGCGTTCCGCGCTCAAGCAGGTGACCCGCGAAGTCCCCTCCGATCGGGCGCTCGTGTCGCGCGGCTCACTGCGAATCAGGGCCTGTTCGCCGAAGAAATTGCCCGGTCCCATACGGGCAACCAGTTTCTCATCCTTGAGCAGGCGCACGACGCCGGACAGGACCATGTAGAAGCGATCCGCGGGGGTGCCCTGAGCATAGATCTCATACCCATCGGCGAACTCCCGCTCTTCCAGCCATTCGCCGCTGTGGGCTGCCAGGGGCAAGGTGTGAAACTGCTGCAGGCGTTGCAGCAACACACTGCAGATCTGGTCACTGCCGAGGCGCTTGATATCCCGGATGATGCGGGCCTCCTGATGCGCTGCGGCCTGATAGTCGATCCCTGTGATGTGGGCCAGGGTAGTGGTTTCGGTGGCGATGGCGTTGACGGTGCGCCGCCCCTCGTAACCGGGCCAAAGCGCTTCGTCGCCAAAGTAATCGCCGGCCTCAAGACTGGCCACCACGATTTCATGGCCGTCCATTTCCGCCGCGGTGAGCAAGCGAACCGAGCCGGAGAGGATGACACAGAGGGAATCGCAGGGCTCTCCCTGCTCAAAAATCGTCCCTTCCCTGCCATAGGTGGCAATCCTGGCCCTTTCGGCCAGGGCCTGGAGGTCCTGCTCGCCCAGATTTTCGAGAGCAGGGATGCCGCGCAGGGCTGCGGGCTCAAGGGTGATGCTTCCCATCAATGGTTCTCCTATCGACGACGCATGAGAGCTGGGGAGCGGATTGATGGGCTTGATTCAAGCATTCGTCCAGTCGGCTGCTCCATCATCTGGGAAACCTGCCCGGCGGGACAAGGTCAGCGACAAACCGCGGCGCATGACAATCACCAGATCATTGCATACTTTATAATTATCTCACTTGGAGACTTCTTCGACTATCCCCTGATTTATATATGTATGTAAGACCTGAGTGTTGGGAGACTTTGACCATACGAGATATGGCCAGCGCGATTTTGGCATTGCCTATTATCGCGAGCGAAACCAGCAAAATTGCTCGGCATTATGTAGCAACCGCACATGACCCGCAGGGAGACAGCGGGGAGAATTTTCCTCTCACATTGATAGAGGGAGGGCACACTCATGGCGGAATCACTCGTCGTAAGCGGATTGGTGGCAAAGCGGGGCGAGCTGG
>JBDLIF010000188.1:0-5684 GCA_039714955.1 Pseudomonadota bacterium
GAGAAAAGACTGAGGTTTTGCTGTGGCGGCAGTGATTTCAGCCAGAAGGCTCAAGTGTCTGCAATTCATCGCGCCTGATTTTGGCCAAGGTGACGACACGTGGTTTGAGCCCCTTGATTTGAACCTCGGAAAGATGCAGGTCACAGACGGATTGTGTCGTTTTTCCCTGGCCGACCCTTTTGATACCAGATTTATCGAGCCTCATGGAGATATTCTTCAGACTGACAAAATCCTCAGGCTGGCTGAGAACCGCATTCACCAAGTCCAGACAGACCTCTGGTGTAACATAACCAATCCTTTGAAGTTCTGTTTCGACCTCTTTTAATCGTTGCGTCTGATTTTGCTGTTTAGCATGATCTTTGGCAATCTTATCCAACTCAGGATCTTCATTGATATTACTTCCGTGTCTTCGCAGTCTTGAACTGAGTATCTGCTGTTCGAGTTCAAGCTGGTCTCTTTGCTCTCGATGCTCACAAATTTCGTCGAGTGCATTGGTGACCAATCCCTCGAACAGACAGCATTTCAACTCCCGCCTGGCGTTTGGTTCCGTTTCAGCCGGAGCGTAGATCCGATGACTGGCAAAGGTGACTCGCGTCTGCTTTACATCCTTAACCAGATAATCACCTTCCAGCTCCATGCCCAGGATGGTCTCTTCCTCTTTGCTCATGCAGAGTAGGGCGCAGCTCTCCGCATCGTTAATATGCTCATCCTCAGTAAAGTAGTCGTGCAATTCGTCGCTTTTACTGAAGACCTTTTTCAGCCCATCCAGGGTAGGGAAGAAGGCGCGTATATAGGGGTCGGAGACAAAATGGCTGATGTTGAGATCGATTGGGTGAGGGATGCGCTCGATAATGCGGTCGATATAGCCGAGCGATCTGAGAATGGCTTTATGGAGCTTGCGCTTATAACCGGGGACGAGACGAATCCTGCCGTCCGTTCCGTCGATGACCCGATCAAGCGCCCTGTCGAGCATCTCCTGGGTAGCCTGATCCAGGGTACTGAATTCCCTGCGCTCATCCATTGAGTCCAAGAGGGATTTGATGATATCTCTTAAACTCGTACTCATGGGTTAATCGTTGAAGATAAAACCGGAAGCCTTCTGGATAGATCATAGTTCCAGAAGGCTTCCTTGACAACGCGGATCTTAGAACTTGTAAGATGCAACAAAGCGCAAGTGTTCTTGGGTCAACTCCTTGCCGTTAGATCCATCGTACTCGCTGGTTCTGTCGGCGTAAAACAGCTTCAGCATCGTCGATTTAATCGGCTTCCAGACCAGCACGACATCCAGCTCGTCCGCATCCGTCAGCGCCTCTAGATGGGGACCAACACCGCTGATTCTGCCCACGGAATCGGATTGTCCATAATCGGCGTAACTGGCCATCAGGAAGAGGTTCTTCAGGAAGTTGTATTTGGCGCCGATCTTATAGGCGCTGACGTTCTCCCGGTAGGCGTTCCTGGAGAAGATCGAGCTGGTATAGGCCGGATCGCCACCCCAGGAGTTGTACATGCCGGTGTCGCCGCTGGAGTCGTTGTAGGCGGCGAAGGCCATCCACTTCTTACCCTTCACAGTCGCCTTGAGACCGAAGAGGTTGTAGTCGATGCCATCGGTGAAGTTACCCGTACCGCCCCAGGCGTTGTCCTGAACGAGGGTACCATCATCCGTCTGGTTGAGATACTGCGCGTCAAATTTCAGCTTTACGCCACCCAGGGGCAGAGCGTAGCTACCATCTATATAGAAGGTATTGGAGATATCGCCCGCGTAGTAGTTCCAGGCGGAGGCCTTCAGATTCTTCAGCCCGGAATAGGTTGCGCCCACCACGGTAATGCCGTCGGTGCTCGTGGTCTCGTCACCCGTGGCAATCGTGCTGATTTCATGGAACTTCGCCTGCTCGAGTCCACCAGGACGAATCGTGCCGTCCGCCAGTCGAACTTCAGGTGGACGTACGGCACCAGCGGTCTGGGTGCCTTCGCCAATCAGACCGAAATCGGTCGCGGCACGCGCGCCAAGGGACATGCGTACGACCTGATCCAGTGAGAGCTTGAGGCCGGGGACCGCGGTGGTACTGATGCCATAGGCCTCATGGAAGTTGGGCATGGTGCTGGCGGTGATGGTCGTCAAGGGCGTCATGTAACGCTGGCGTCCACCGACGATCTGCAGTTTATCGATGGCAAAACCGAGATAAAACTCACCCAGCAAGGATGTTTCGTCACCGTCGGGGTCGACAAACATGCCTCTTGCAAGCCTTTTGTCCGAATCAAATCCAGCATCAAAATCGGTCTGATTCAGGAAATCCCCCGCACTATAGTAGCCCATACCCAGTTTAACGTTGTTCCAGGCCGGCGTGGTATATTTCAGCTTGGCGCCATATGCGGTACCTTCCGACGGATCATAGCCATTCTCCGCATCCGACAGGATATGCATAAATTTAAGTTCAGCCTCAACCTTACCCTTGTCCGCGGAAGCCTCCTCCTTGGCGGACAGCGGCGAGGCTAGAGTGCAAGCTGCGATAGCGATCGGCAAGAGTTTCAGTTTGTTCTTCATTCAGTGCTCTCCATTGGTATTTAATGTCTAACGCATGCATCCGGAAATTCAGATGCTATAAAAAAACGAGCCTTCACCACTGCCGGAGTGGCAGCCTCTGGCGCAGGCTCACCCCCCTTTATTCATTCTCGTAGCCGGTAATCATGGCCTTCACGAAGCCGAAAGGCTCTTTACTCGTGGTAACGCTGAAATAGAGATGGCTAATCAGGAATACCAGCATGGCAAATGCCCCCGCGGTATGCACCAGCGCAACACTACCCAAGCTGAATGAAGCCAATCCCCAGGCATTCCAGGATGTGTAGAATAGATAGAGCAATCCACTGATCCAGAGAACCGGTGAAATCAATACATGCAGTAAAAGAAGCTCCAGGCGTTCCATCGGATTGAGCTTTTGCTGGCGGGTCTTCTGATAGGGAACACCACCCCCGAGTATGATATCGACGCCATAGTAACGCAACATCGCCATCATCTTATTCGGGCTGGAAGGTATGTACTGTTTCCACTCTCCAGTGGTCATATGCCAGAAGATGGCAAATATCCACACACCAATCAGGGTCCAGGCAAATATGATATGCAGGTCGACTGCCTGTTCAAATCCAAATAGCGTATAGACCCCATGTATTTCGAAACCGGTAATCAGCATGGAAATAATCAGGAAGGCTTGAGACCAGTGCCAAATACGTTCAAACCTTGTAAACATCAATACCTTAGCCATCAGCTCTTCCTCCTTTTTCTAAATACCAAGCGGCCCAACCCATGCAGCGTTGCAGTCCCCAGGGTGCCAAACACCGCAATCCAGCCTATCAGATCGAGCAACTCACTCTTGTCACGACCCGGCAGATAGAAACCGGTTAGTTTGTCCAGACGCCCATCCTTACTGTGGCAATCAGCACATCCCAGGGCCTCTTCCTTTGGAGCCACCATATGGGAAAGCGGCCAGTGCATGGTTGTCTCCATGAAACCATATTCGCCGGTGTATTCCGCCCCGGCTGCGCCCATGGCGGCCTTTATTGCGCGGTTCCAGTCGAATGATTTCCAATAGGCCTCCTTGTCCTTGCCAAACAGATGCGAGATAACCAGGGTATTGTTACCTTTGTCATAGGGTTGCTTGCCGCGCATCACCTTGAACGGCCATATCCTGGCCTCCGGGTCATCATAACTGCCCCTGAAGGTATTGATCTTAACGGTCTCGTTGGGATCGATCTTTTCATCGAGTTCCAGATAGCGGATATCGCCAGCCAGCCAGTCATATTCCGGTACCAGGTTCTCTCCCCATTCGAATGAGCCCTTCTTCGTCACGTAGGTCACATAACCATTCTTGTCCTTCTTCTTAATATGCTTACCATCAGGACCCTTTTGCCCCGCGGTCGACCAGTCCCACCAGGTTTTTGAAGGCACGCCGCCTTTCGCATAAAAAGGGATATGGCAGGTCTGACAGGCTACCTTGTTGGTATGCTCGTTAATTTTGTCGTTTACTGTTGTGGGATGGGGTTTATCGCCATGACATGACTCACAGGAGGCCCGGCTCTTGTCATCCCGCCCCGGAATGTCGATCCCATGGGTATCTTTACCGATAGAGGTGTAGTGACTGCCCTTGACATCGTGTCCGTCCGTACTGTGACACTCGGTACAGACGAAATTCAGACCATCGGTTCCCAGATGCACATCAAGCGTTCGAGGCGGATTGGTCATGGATGAGTCCAGGTCTCCGTGCTTTACACCATCACCACCGCCCCCATAAAAGTGGCAGACACCGCAGTTTTCCCGGCGGGGTTTACCCACATTCTGGGCCACATGGGATAGATCCGGCGCCTTAAACAACTTCTTTCCCTTCTTTGGCGGGAACAACTTGTCTTTATAGGCAGGGTGGCCGGCAGCCGTGGGATACTTTTTATAGGTATCCGTGGTGTCGTGACAGACCAGGCAATCGACGTTCTCTTCAGAGGCGAAGTCAAAACTGTCGTCCTTCCAGCCGTAACCGATATGACAACTTGTGCAACGGGCGTAATTGGTGGTGATCGAACCACAGAAGCTGTTGACCACCCGTTTCTTACCCAGGACCTGACCGGTTGCCGGATGGGTGATCTTCCAGTTCCAATGGGTTGTCTTATGGATCTGTTTACTGGCTTCCGTATGACACTCCAGGCATGCCTTGGTGACATCAGGACCCGTCGCGAACGGCTGCTGCAACTCTTCAAACTTGGTATGGTCAGCAGTTGAGGTAGATTTTTCGGCCTCAGCGGGCTTGGTCTCCCCATTGACCCCGCCAAAACCGACCATCAAGCCAGCAAAAAGCAGTATTGCTAGACCCTTCCCAGATCCGCACAAACCACCGGAGAAAACGAACATGACTCCCCCACTTATCTGTTCAGTTGGTTCAACCCAGCATAAACAGATAGAAAATTCCGCGTTATTGACCCGCGGTTATTGATTAGAAAAACACGGCAAGAAACTAAATACTAAGGCGGCTCGCCTACTATCACCGGGCCGGCAGACTACCGGCCCGGATGAATCCAGGCTACATGCTGCTCTCTGAAGACGCGATGAGTGTGGCGGCCGTCAGGTCTTCGGGCAGATGTTTGAACTTCTTAACAAGACCGGGCCAGAGCAGATTGTAGTAAAGCTCCCCACGCACAAGCTTCACGTCTTTTGCGGGGATATCATAGACCAGAGTGCGCTCTTCATGAGGTTTCAGACGGGTGTCCTTACCCAGTTTGGTTGCCACTGGTGGAGATGCCGGCTTGCCCTTTTCATCAGCCAGCGCGTATACCAGGTAGGCCTGTGGATCTTCTTTGGCTGGATGCTTCTTGGCATTTTCCCAGAGCACATTGCCTTCCGCGTCATAGGCCCTCAGCTTCATGTAGATATTGCGGAAGGGTGCGCCTGTCGGCAGGCTATGGGGCTGCAGATTCTTCAGCAGGACGGATGCACGGATCTTATCACCCGCTTTTTCAGTCGTCACGTCAAACACCACTGAGCGCTGCAGGATATCAGGATCATGTCCTCCGCCCATGCTGTGATCCGCCAGGCCATCATTCATCGGCATATGGCAGGAGAGGCAGTTGACTTGGGTCTGGCTGATCGAATATTCATTACCTGTCTGGCAGAGCGGCACACCATGGGGATTATTGCGCTGATCATG
>JBDLIF010000189.1:0-5667 GCA_039714955.1 Pseudomonadota bacterium
GGAGCTGCCCCTGGACATCGTCTACCTGGGGGAGACGATCTGCTCCAAGCGCAACCAGCTGCGCACGGATGACTGGTTCGAACTGGCGGAGCGCTTCGCCGCCGCCGGCAAGCAGGTGGTGCTCTCCACCCTGGCCCTGCTGGAGGCCGAATCGGAGCTGAAACGGTTGCGGCGTATCTGTGCCAACGGCCGTTTCCTGGTGGAGGCCAACGATATGGGGGCGGTCCACCTGCTGCAGGGCAGGCCCTTCGTGGCCGGTCACAGCGTGAATATCTACAACGGTCGCAGCCTGGCCATGCTCGCCCGCCAGGGTCTCAGGCGCTGGGTCTTCCCGCTGGAGCTCTCCGCCCAGACCCTGGCCGAGATCCAGGCCGAACGGCCCGCGGGGGTGGAGACAGAGCTATTCGCCTTTGGCCGGATGCCGCTGGCCTACTCCGCCCGCTGTTTCACCGCCCGCGCCCACAAGCTGGCCAAGGACGACTGCCAGTACCGCTGTATCGACTATCCGGACGGCCTTACCCTGGCGGCCCAGGACGAGACCCGCTTCCTCACCCTCAACGGCATTCAGACCCAGTCGGCCCGTAGCGTCAATCTGCTGGGCGAGCTGCCAAGGATACGGGAGCTCGGAGTAGATGTGGTGCGTATCAGCCCCCAGTCGCACCACACGGAGAAGCTGGTGGAGACCTTCAGCGAGGTGTTGCGGGATCGACTCGACCCGCGGCAGGCGGTGGCGCGGCTGGAGGCCCTGACACCGAGCGGCGGTTGCGACGGTTACTGGCGCGGGGTGGCCGGCATGGCTCCGGCCGCAACGGCGGCCCGTGGGATGGACGGCGGCTGAGCGGGGAAGGCTGCCTCAGGCAAACCGGCGGATCAGGTCGGTGGAGAGATTCATCAGCTTGAGCAAGGGACCCAGCCGATCCTCCAGCTCCAACCCATCGAGAAAGTTTTTCACATAGAGCCCGAGTTCGGTATTCCCGCCCAGCTTCAGCCGCCGGTTGAAAAACAGGGTATCCGCATCCTCCCGCCGGGTGGCCAGCAGCAGAAAATCGTAGACACAGCCACTGATGCTCAGATCCACTGCCTGCTGAGCGGACGCCACGCTCAACCGGCCACCCAGCAAGGTGAGATAAAACCGCAGACGCGCATCCGTCACCTCGATGCGCATCACCCGTCCCCGCAGGAAGTCCAGCTCCCCATCCGCCAGCTCCGGCGCAAACAGGCGATTCAGGATCTGCACCAGCAGGCTAGTGTGGACCCGGCCGGGGATGAGTCTCAGGGGCAGGGCCAAGGGGGCGGGCATGAGAGGTGCGGGACGGATGGTCTGGGTGGTGTCGTGCATAACTGCTCACGAGAGTGGACTGATGAAGAGATAATCCTGTGAAAAAGCCGGGTCGTTGTCAACCATTCAGCCTGTTGAGTCGCTAATCGCAGCCACGGACAGCTCCTACGGAGGCTGGATAGTCATAGAGAATCTTAATCTGATCTTAGTCAATTACAAGGGCGAGGCAAATCCGTAGACTACCATTCGGCAGGGTTTACCTGCCCAGGAGCCAGTCCGCAGGCTCTCAGAATGACACTAATAAACAATCAGATACCTTCCCGGAGGTAGGTCATCATGGCTAGACGTTTAGCGCTTATATTCATCACATCCCTACTATTCACTACCCTGGCATTCGCCGATAAAGGCGAAAATAAACCTGACGGCAAGGGCAAGAAGGACGATGACACCCACCAGTCATGCGTGAATTGCCACGAAACGGTCACCCCCACCATCGTTACCGACTGGGAGTTGAGCGAACACAGCGGGGAAGGCGTATCCTGCGCCGACTGTCATGGCTCAGCCCACAACTCGGAAGATGACGTGGACGAGGCCGCCGTTCCCACACCTGAGGTCTGTGCTGAATGCCACAGCGATCAGGTTGAACAGTTCAGCCGGGGCAAACACGCACTGGCCTGGACCGCCTTCAAGGCCATGCCCACAACTCATCAACTGCCCGCCACCCTGGTGGATGGCATGAAGGGCTGCGGTGGCTGCCATAAGATCGGACTCAAGACAGAAGAGGAGATTGAAGAATTGAAAGAGGCCGGGCAGGACTACGGGGTCGCCTCCTGCGACAACTGCCATACCCGCCATCTCTTCTCCAAGGAGGAGGCCAAACAGCCTCAAGCCTGCCGCACCTGCCACATGGGCTTTGACCATGCCCAGTGGGAGATGTACGACAGTTCCAAGCATGGTGTACGCAGCGACCTCAAGCAAAGAGGCATACTGCCGGAGGAGACCGCGGCGCCCACCTGCCAGGACTGTCACCTTGCCGACGGCAACCATGAAAACCGCACCCCCTGGGGCTTCCTGGCGGTGCGCCTGCCCCTGCCGGACGACGAACAGTGGAAGGCAGATCAGATCACCATCCTGCAGGGTCTTGGCGTTCTCGATTCCGCTGGCAACCCCACAGAGCGGCTCGATGTGGTTATAGCCGCCGACGTGGCGCGCCTGACCGATGATGCCTTCAACGAGGAACGGGCAAAACTGCTCAAGGTCTGCAGCGATTGCCATTCGGAGAAATTCGCCCTGGCCGAGATGGAGAAGGGTGACGAAACCATCCGTGAGATCGATCGCCTGATGGCCGAGGCGATTAGTATTGTCACCGAACTCTACGATCAGGGACTGTTGGAGAAGAACCCGGACTCTACTTACTTCCCGGATCTGTTGGAATTCCATGACTCACCCTCCGCCATTGAGCAGAAACTCTTTGTCATGTTCCTTGAGCATCGCATGCGCGCCTTCCAGGGTGTCTTCCACAACAACCCGGACTATGCGCTCTGGTATGGCTGGAGCGAGATGGTGCGTGACCTGACCGAGATCCGTGAGATGGCGGCCGCGCTCGGGCTGGTACTGCCGGAAGAGTAATCCACCGAGTAGTATCCACCCCCACCTGCCGCCCAGGGATGGGCAAATGTCACGTGAGGCAGGAAGCCGTTAGTGACCTAACCCTCCCCCCCGCGGGGGGAGGGAGTCACCAGCCACCCGCATAGCAAGGGGCTTGAGGAGAGTCCCTAAAGGGGGCTATGGGTTTTCCGTGCTCAATTTAAATTACTCCTCAAGTTTCGGAGTTCAGTTACTCCAATGAGGTATCAAGCGGAGAGGGAGATAGCGTTTTGAGAGCGTCCGCGGCCATGGAAGGCCGCGGTCGAGCGTACAGGTAGAGTAATAACAGCGTGTCTCAAAATGCTATCTCCCTCTCCGCGCCCCGTTTGAACTCCGAAACTTGAGTTACTAAACACAATTCATAAGGTTATTCAACGTTCGCATCACTATCTTGCGCCTGGCGCCTGGGCGCCAGCAGGAAGGCATCCACCAGCATAATGACCACGCCGATGGTGATGGCCGAATCGGCCAGATTGAAGGCCGGCCAGTGGCACTCATGACCCAAGCGCGCGAAACCCGGTAGGCAGCTCTCTGCCCTGTAATACAGATCGACGAAGTCGATCACCTGGCCAAACAGGATGCGGTCGATGACATTGCCCACGGCGCCGCCGATAAACAGCGAGAGAGAGACGGCAACCCACTGCTCCCCCGCTTTCAGACGCCGTAACCAGCCGATCAGTACCGCCGTTATAATCAGGGCCAGGACCACGAAGAACCAACGCTGCCAGCCGCCCTGATCACTCAGAAAACTGAAGGCGGCACCCTTGTTGTACATCAGGGTCAGGTCGAAAAACGGCAGGACGCTGACCGCCTGATAGGCGGTCAACATCGCCTCGGCGAACTGTTTTGTCGCCTGATCCGTCAGGACCACCATCAGTGAGAGCAGAAGCCAGCGACTCATATCCTAGAATCCTCAGTTGAACACCGTGAAGGGTACGCTTGTGGTGGTGCAGGGCAAGGCTCGACGACGCGGAATAGTTGTTCTATTCCAAGGAGTTGTAACGTAGCCATGTGCCGCCACAAGTGTGCCATTCGCGGTGTAGCGCTGTTCATACAACAGGTGAAATCCCAATAGCCAATAAAGTTCATATTTTCAGAATGTTAAGGTACGGCTATAGTGGTCCACTGAGGATTCTAGGATCATGCGAAGCGTCGGGTTTCACCCGTACCGGTCACGTTCTCCACGCAGCGGCCGCAGAGTTCAGGGTGCTCGCTGTTGGCGCCCACATCCGCCCGATGGTGCCAGCAGCGGGAGCATTTGGCATGCTCAGAGGCACGCACCCGGACAGCCAGACCCTGCTGCTCACCCTCAGCCAGCCCGGCAGGTTTATCGGCGAATGCCAGCACCCGTGCATCCGAGGTGATGAGCACGAAACGCAATTCGTCCTGCAACCCGTCCAACAGGGCCTTCAGCTCCTCGCTGCAGTAGAGGTCGATCTCCGCGTCCAGGGAGGAGTTGCCGGCGGCCCGGAAGGACTCCATTGCCTTGCCCACCGCATTGCGCACCTCGATCACCTCTCCCCAGTAGGCCCGGTCGAAGCTGCCGCCCTCGTTCAGGGCAAACAGTCCCGCATACCAGCCCTCGAGGAACACGCTCTCGCCCCGTTCGCCGGGGATCTCGCGCCAGATCTCCTCCGCGGTAAAGCTGAGGATCGGCGCCAGCCAGCGGGACATGGCCTCCACGATGTGGTACATGGCGGTCTGACAGGAGCGGCGTGGCAGGCTGTCGGCCTGGGTGGTGTACTGGCGGTCCTTGATGATATCGAGGTAGAAACCGCCCAGCTCGGTGGTGCAGAAGTTCTGGATCTTCTGGTAGATCACGTGGAACTGGTAGTCCCGGTAGGCGGCAATGACCTCCTCCTGCAGTTGCAGGGCGCGGTCCACCGCCCAGCGGTCCAGCTCGATCATCCGCGCGGGCTCGACAAGGTTCTTCGTCGGGTCGAAGCCGTTCAGGTTGCTGAGCAGGAAACGGGCGGTATTGCGGATGCGCCGGTAGGCGTCAGCAGTGCGTTTGAGGATCTCGTCGGAGACGCTCATCTCGTTACGGTAGTCGGTGGCCGCCACCCACAGGCGGATGATGTCGGCCCCCAGGGTCTTCAGCACCTTCTGGGGCGACACCACATTGCCCTTGGATTTGGACATCTTCTCCCCCTTCTCGTCCACGGTGAAGCCGTGGGTGAGCACCTGGCGGTAGGGGGCGCAGTCGTTCATTGCCACACTCGTCATCAGGGAGGACTGGAACCAGCCCCGGTGTTGGTCGGAACCCTCCAGATAGAGGTCAGCGGGGAATTGCAGCCCCTCACGGTACTCCAGTACACAGTGGTGGGTAACCCCGGAGTCGAACCAGACATCCAGGGTATCGGTCACCTTGCTGTAGTTGCTCGATTCATCTCCCAGCAGTTCCTCGGCGTCCAGATTGAACCAGGCCTCGAAACCCTGGGCCTCGACCCGCTGCGCGACCGCATCGATCAGCTGGGGTGTTTGTGGATGGAGATCACCGCTCACCCTGTGCACGAACAGGGTGATGGGCACGCCCCAGGTGCGCTGGCGGGAGATGCACCAGTCGGGCCGGTTCTCCACCATGCCCCGGATACGGGCCTGACCCCAGTCGGGCATCCATTTGACCCGATCGATCTCGCGCAACGCCGCCTGGCGCAGGTCATTCTGCTCCATGCTGATGAACCATTGCGGGGTGGCGCGGAAGATGATCGGGGTCTTGTGCCGCCAGCAGTGGGGGTAGC
>JBDLIF010000190.1:0-5666 GCA_039714955.1 Pseudomonadota bacterium
AGGGTGATCGTACGCAGTTCGATGCCCGCTTCCGGGATATCCACTGCCCCATCTTGTAGTTCAGCCTTACCCTGTAGACTGGGTTTGTCTAAACGTCCGGCCAGGCTGAAATCGGCCAGAATCCGGCCGCGTACATTCTGCAGATTGGGCGCCACCACCGAGATCAGCCCCAGATCTTCTATGTGGGCCTTCAGCCGTCCTTCCAGGGCTTGTTGATCGGGCTTGATGGCCGGCAACTGGAGTCCAGGTAGTGATGCCTCACCCTCGATCTCCCCAAGGCTACCGAGCGGCAGTGTCAGTTTGGCCCGGCCGCCCTGTTGATCGATGACCGCCTTTACCAGGCCGCCGGAAAAGTCCACCACCTGAGGCTCTCCCTCCAGTTCGAAGTTCAGTTTGCCCGCGGGCAGGTTGAGGTCGGCGCTTCCCTGAATGGTTCCTCGGGTGTCAGCAGTGAAATCGGCTTCCAGGTTACCCATTCCGCTGATGCGGGTTTCCGCCGGCAACCAGCGCTGCAGATAGGTCAACGGCAGGTTCGCTGCCTGCAGTGCCGCCTGCCAACCCTGGCCGATCTCTGCATTGAATGCCCCGCACAGTCTGCTGTCAGCTGCCTGCAGGCAGATCCGTTCAAATGTCTGGGTTTCCATGCCAAGCGCAAAGGCTGCCGGTGCGGTGAGTTGCCAGCTCCCCAAATCCAGGGTGTCCAGCTTGAGCTGCCGCAGTCTGCCGCTCCAGCGATAGTCCTCCTGTGACAGCCCCGCGTCCATGACCAGCCAGGCCCTTGGCACCTCTCTGCCCTGCAGCAGCAGATCGATATGGTGGCGGTTGATAACCCCCAGGGTGCTCATATTCAGGGATTCCCAGAGCATACCCCCTGCCTGCAGCTTCTCCGCCCGCAGGGTCAGGTCCATCTTCTGGCTGTCACCCAGGTCCAGATCCACCTGGTTCTGAAACTTTTCAACCCGGTTGTTCCGGTAGGCAATCTGTTTACCCTGGATATCCGCCTGAATCCGCGGGGTTGCGGAGGGTCCGCTCACTTCGCCAGTGCCGTAGAGTGCACCGGACAACCAGGGCCAGAGCGTGTCGAGTTGCGGGGCATCTACCGACCACTTGAGACTCAGGCTGTCCCCCATGCCGCCATTTAGCCGGGCCCGGTTGGCCCCCGATATCAGTTCCAGGGGGCTGAAGCTCACTGTCTGACCATCCAGCTTGATCTCACCACTGGCCTGCAGTGGCCGGTCACGGAATATACCTTCCAGGTGATGCAGGTTTACCCTGACATGGGGGATGCCGGCGTGGATCTGGCCCTCACTCGTCAGGTCCAGGCTCAGCTTGCCGGGGAAACTGGCATCGAACAATGCGGGGTTCAACGCCGTGCCATTTAACGCTAGCTGCCAGGCCGGTTCCGGCGACCAGTTCACCCGACCAGTTCCCTGGATGCGGCCTTCTGACAGGCTTATGTCCAGTTCGGCCAGGTTCAGGCCCTGCAGGTTGCCGGTTCCGCTGGATTCGACCTGGGCCGGGGGTAGATCGGGTACCTCTGTCTCCAGCTTCAACCGATAGCGGTAATCACTCGGCTGGCCAGTGAGGTTCAGCTCACCCTGGGTACTGCGAAACTGTAAGTCCTGTCCGCTAAGCGGCCATCTCAAATCATGCCAGCTGAGATCGACTGCCAGGGTCTCTGCGCCGGCATCCGCCCTGTAGTGTCCCTGGCCCTCCACCCGGCTACCGCTGGGCGTGGTAAGCAGCAGACGTTCCGCCTTGAAGCCGCCGGCTGCATACCGACTCTGGAGTTCTGCCGTCAGTTCACCCAAGGTGGGCTCGGACAGGTTCAGTTTGGCGCTGGTCTGAATATTCTCCAGGTCTCCGCTGGAGTCAATCCGGCCACTCATACGGGCTGGCAAATCCTCCATGAAGGCGCCGATATCCGCATCATCCAGCTGAAGTTGCGCATCCCAGCTGGGGTTCTGCTTCAGCTCGTAGACCCTGGCGGTCAGCTGGCCGGACACCGGCGCGGCCAGTGTCTGCTCCAGATGGAGTGCCGCCAGATCGCCGGATACCGGGCCTTTTCCGCCGAGCTCAGGGCCATCCGGTATCTGGTAGCGCCACTCGATGTTGAGCTCCAGGGGGATGTCGGGTGATAGATGCAGGATCCCAGCAAGCTTGGCCTGGGTGGAGAAGGCCGCGGCTTCCAGGTTGACGATGGTGAGTTTGTTACCCACAATCCTTGCCTGCAGGGCGATCTGTTCCAACTTAACTGGTTCAGCGGCATCTGCTGGAGTCACCTGGAAGTTGCTTACCTTCAGGGCGTCGACCACCAGCCCCAAGGGCAGACTCAGTCCGCTGAAGGATTGCTCCGGTTGGTCCACGGCGGTGGGTTTGGGCAGATTCAGCCGGCTATCCTCCAGACCCAGGGCGAGTATATGTACGCGGCCCTGGAGCAGGGCCCGGGGAAGCCAATTCAGCCGTAACCGGCCAACTTCCAGGAGAAGATCGCCATCTTGATAGCGCAGCCCGTGGATCTCCAATGGGCCTGACAGGCTCCCTTCGAGGCTGTCAACCTGGAGCTCGCCAGGCGTCAGATCCCGGGCCAGATCGAACAGCCAAAGACTGCCATCCCGGGATTGCAGCAGATAACCGAACAGGCCAATGACGAGGACCAGCAGCAGCAACAGGGCCGTCATCACATAGGCAAAGAGGCGTATGAGCAATCGCCGCTTCACAATTCCGGACCCACCACGACGTGCAGCCGCCCCCCGGGATCATCGGCGTTAATCCGGAAGGCCAGGTCAAACCGAACAGGTCCGACCATAGAGTGCCAGCGTACGCCGATGCCCGCGCTGGATTCGATCCCTGAGACATACTCTGGATCGAAGGCGTTACCGGCATCGTAAAAGAGCGCGGCACCCCAATTCCCGCTGATATGCCGTTCAAGTTCCACACTGGCGACCGCCAGATAGCGTCCGCCGATCACTTCACCGTCTTCGTCCTTAGGGCCCAGTTCATCGAAAGCATAGCCGCGCACACTGTTATCCCCACCCGCGAAGAAACGCTTGGAGGCAGGCAGATCCTGTAGTTCGTCCGCCAGGGTAGTGCCGAGCTGGGTACGGGCGAGCAGGCGCCAATCGCCCCCGCCGAAGCCATGGATGAGTTTGCCGTTGCTGGATGCCTGAAGATAGTTGGTATTGGAGAGTAGCTGGTCCGCCGCCCCCTCGATGCGGAAGTCCAGGCGGTGGCCGCGTTGGATGATTTTTTGTTCATCAGCCTTTATATGGGACCACATGACATTCGGCGCCAGTATAAAGGAGAGGTCTTCCTGGTCACCGACCAGGAACCGCTCGTAGGAGTAGTCCAGCCCCAGGGTGCGGCGCCAATGGTTGTCGAGCGCCTTTGTCCTGGTGATGTTGAGCAATATGATATCGCTACTGTGGGTATCTGTTTCGATGTTTTCCAAGGAGGCGCCATAGGAGAGTGAGTCCTTGGATGGCCGTTCCAATGGAATCACGTACTCGCTCTTGAGGGTGCTTTGTTTTTGCGACAGGCGCAATTCGGTCAGCATGCGGTGACCGTTTTGACCGATGCGTCGACGATGCCAGTCCAGGGTGATGCGTGGGCCTGTATCGGTGGAATAACCCAAGCCGATACGGTAGCGGGTACGTTTGCTGGGGGAGAGTACCACCTCGACCGGGACCTGGTCACCTGCTGTCTGCTCGCGTAGCGTGAGCACATCCACCTGACTGAAGTATTCGCTGTTGATCAGATTGGACTGCAGGGTCAGCAGCTTTTCGTGACTGAAGGGGTCGCCCGGTTTGAAATCGAGGTAACGGGCGAGAAATTCCGGATTCATGAAATCCTGGGTGACGCGGATCTCGCCGAAACGATAGGGTTTGCCTGTGTCCAGCTGGAGCATAATCGATGCCTGGTACTGGTCCATGTCTACCCGCACCTGATGCACGCTGTAACGGGCGTCGATATAGCCCTGTTCGACGACCTGAGAGAGCAGGTTCTGCTTGGCCTGCTCGTAACTCACCTGATCCAGGATATCACCCTCCATGAGGGGGAAGTCGTACTCGATCAGGGGATCATCCTTGCCCTCCCCCAGTATTTGAAATTCCACCTGTCTAAGACGGATCAAGGGACCGGGTTCGACCTGGTAGATTGCCCGGAACTTCTGCCCGTTCTGCTGTAACTGGGCATTGATCCGGGGTTTGAAATAACCGAAAGGGCGTAAGGCGTTGCGTATTTCTTTTTCGGCACGCGCGTGTAAAAAACGCAGGCGGGAGGCAGTGAGGCCTTTCCGCGCCTTTTCCTGCTCGATAGAGAGAAAGCTGCGGATATTGGCCTCCAGGCCCCTGTCCCAGCCTTCGATTTCGATCTCGATCTCGATCTCGAGGCCGTACCCGTATGCGGGAAGCAAGAGCCAAAAAAGAATCAGTAAGAGTGGCCGCATGAAGTGAGTCGCTGCATCAGTTAGCTGGCAATTCTATCAAGTTAGCTTGGCGCTATGGGGCTGGTTTTTCAGGAACTCGAAATGCCAGCAAAATCAATGTGTTTGGTTTGGACTGATGGCCGTGGACATGCGTAACCAGGAGATGGCATTCTGCTCTGAGATAGTTTGCCCATGGAGGAGATTCGGGTTAACCCCCGTATCGGAAACTATGCTCCGCATGTTAAAATACCTACATTGATCGAAGGTTGAAGTCATATTCGTAGCAGTTTGCTGCTATGGCTTTAGGCTGGAATGATTCAGCGAATACCCGCGGTCCGCAAAACAATCAAAGAACATAATAATAATATCTGGGAGTATATTTTTTTTGCAGTATCTTTTTAGCTTGAATTAGGAAGTAGTTTCACTAGCGACCGGCGCGGCTCTTGTCGTCTTGACTCTGCTTTCATAGATGCTGCCAACTGATCGAATGAACTAGTGACTCGTGGGGGAGATGCGAAAGCGGCTAATAAAGCGACTGAATAACAATCAATTATAGCCGTAGCAGAATTAAAACTAGATGAACGGTTATCTAAAAATACTCGGGATCGGAGCTGTCATTTACACCCTCCTTGGGGGGAGTAATGCGCGAAGTGGTGATGAAGCGGAAGCCGGAATAACCATGACTCAGGCTATTCTGGAGGCTCAGACCACTCAGTCTACATGTCTGCGCTGTCATGGTATGCAGACCCTGGGTTACCGTGATCCGGTGACTGGCGGCATGATTGATCTGCATGTTCCCGCTGAGAGGTTCCGGGACTCGAACCACAGACAACTGAATTGTATCGAATGCCACACGGCTGGGTTTGAGAGTTATCCTCACCCGGATAAGGCAAGGCAGCAGTCCCTCTATTGTGTGGATTGTCATGAGGAGAACCCCGAGCTTATACCCATCCACTTTTCCGAAATAGAACGGGAATTCAAAGCGAGCGTGCATTTTCAGCGGATGCCGGAGCACTTCAGCTGCTTCTCCTGTCATGACGCGCATTACTTCAAGGCCAGCAGGACCGGGTCGGCGTCTGACCCCGACCGCTTTCCAAACAAAGAGAAATGCCTGAGCTGTCATCCAGACGAAGATTTCGAAATTGGGGGTATGCAGCGTGATATCAGCCAGATGGTGGCCTATGACAATCATATCTGTCTGAGTTGCCATGCCGTACCGAGCCGCATCGCCGATCTCAAG
>JBDLIF010000191.1:0-5626 GCA_039714955.1 Pseudomonadota bacterium
GTTACAACTCCTTGGAATAGAATAACTATTCCGCGTCATTGTGCCTTGACCTGCACCACCACAAACGCACACTCTACCCCATCCAACTGAGGATTCTAGGATGATCAGACCGTTTTCGATGGTTGTAACTCATAGAAACCCCAGCGGGCTGAAGAGGCGGCAAAGCCATGCCCGGATTCAGGCAGGGACTCATGGACGCCCAGCAATAAAACCCCGGCAGGGTGCAGGGCCCGTTCAAGCCTGTGCAGAAAAACCTGCTGGAACCCGCTCTCGAAATAGGTAAAAACAAGGTTGCGGCAGAGTACGAGATGAAAGGGGCCGTCTGGGATGACGTCTCGTATATCCTGCTGGCGGAATTCCACAGGTCTGGCGAATGGTCGGTGGAGACAGTAGTGATCATCTGTTTGCAGAAATGCCCTGTCCCGCCAGGTCTCAGGCAGGTTCTTTACACTCCCGAAGTTGTAACAGGCCTTATTGGCCCGCGCCAGCAGATCCGGATCAGCGTCTGTCGCCAGGATATGCAGTCTGAGATCAGGAAACCGGCTACTCAGGGCAAAGGCCCAGAGCAGTGATAGGGTATAGGGCTCCTCGCCCGAGGCGCAGCCTGCACTCCATATCCTCAGTCTATTCCCGCCCTGTTCCAGCACCTGCTGTGCCAGAGCGGGTAAAAACTGCGCTTCCAGCAGGCCGAATACCCGTTTGTCGCGGTAGAAGCGGGAGATGGTGACGCGGCTGAGGCCATCCAGAATCCGCCACTCTTCCCGGTTATTCCGGAGGTGTTGCCGGTAGGCCTGAAGGCTGGGCAGAGCCAATTCCTCGATGCGTCTGGCAATGCGCTTGCAGACTTGATGGCGCACCTTGCGAAATCCCTGCCATCGCATCTGCAGTTGCGGCAGGGCCCACTGGAGAAATTGCACACACTCAATGTCCTTCATTGGCGATTCTGGCGGAGATGACCAGACAGATCAGTGCGTTGGATGAATGGCCATGGGACACTCATTGAGTCTGGTCACTATTTCAACTTGGCCATGGGTTCATTTTAGCAGTCGCTTTGTCTGGGCAATTCATCGAACCCGGGACAGATGAATAACCCTGTAACCCTTGTCCTATGGACTGCGCCTTGTCTTGGGTCAACTGCGGTTTCTAGGATCATCTTGCAGGCGTACTATCATAAAGGTAGGAGAACCTGTGGTTGAAAGGAGGTTTGAGTCTATGCAAGTGCCATTACAAATCACATTTCGGCAAATGGACCCTTCACCGGCCATTGAGAGCCGGATTCGCAAAGAGGCCGCCAAGCTGGAGCTATTCCATGAACATATCATGAGTTGCCGGGTGGTGGTGGAATCACCGCATCGACATCACCATAAAGGAAAGCTCTATCATCTGCACATCGACCTGAGGGCCCCGGGAAAAGAGCTGACCGTCACTCAGGAGCACCACGATGAGCATGCCCATGAAGATATCTATGTGGTTATCCGCGATACATTCAGTGCAATGAGGCGGCAGCTGGAGGATTACGCCAGGCGCCAGCGTGGCGATACAAAGACCCATGAACAGCCTTCACACGGCCTGGTCGCGGAACTGGTCCCAATGGAAGATTATGGCATGATCAAAACGCCGGATGGCCGTCAGATCTATTTCCATCGTAACAGTGTAGTGGATGGCGCCTATGACAAACTCATTGAAGGCAGTGAAGTGAGGTTTGTTGAAGAGGCTGGGGATGAGGGTCCGCAGGCCAGTACGGTCATCCTCATCGGCAAACACCACATCGTGGGATAGGGCCTTGGGAAATCTCAAACAATGGAGGTTGAACCAGGTTCCAGCCGGGCACCGCTAACTTCATCGGTGCCCTTGTCTATCACCTCAAGGGTGCTGACAGCCGCAACGGCCATCTAGTACACTCTCCGGCGGACGAGGTGCGAGGTGTGACCGAAGCGGTCTGCCTTGATCGAAAACCAACGAGAACAGTCATTTCTCGTAACAACTCCCTTCCCTTATCCAGACCCCGTATACTTCGCAGCGTAACAATTCATCGCCACTGCAAACATAATCACCAAGCCGGTAAATCTGGTCATTGAAATAACATAGGCCTTCTTCCAACTCGGTATCCAGTGACAGAAATTCCCGGTCGGTATCATCAAAGATCGGTGAGGTTTTCAGTTCCGGATCCGGTGCGCCGACTTGAGGTTTGTTGTCTGTGTCATTCATGGTTAAACCTCCTGCTGAGCTGGGAATCCTGATGTATAAGCCCTTTATTTTTAGTATAGGAGATTGATGCATCGTTTAATGCAGGAAACCGATGTTCAATAAGGTTGCGGGCCGAATAATACTAAAAAACCTTATATTATCAGTCGGATATAGCGGCAGAAAAATGCGACACATCTCTCTAGTGCATTCAATAGGGCAATCAATCCGTTATTGCCTGCCTGGGATAGCCGATAGGCAGAATGGAAAGGGGTTGTTCATCCTTAGGTAGATGCAATAAAGCTTTCAGGGCATCATCATCGAATGCGCCCACGACAACAGTGGCCAATCCCATCGCCTCGGCCTGCAGGAAGAGATTCTGCCCGGCGTGACCTGCCTCCATGTGAGCATATCGGATGCCACGCTCCCCGTATTTCCGGGTTGTGCGTGAATAGACCGCACTGACCACCACCGCTGCAGGTGCCCGCTGAATCCATCCCTGATCCCATGCGCTATGCGCAAGGCCGGGGCGAAGGTCACCGGCAACGACCATTTCCAGGGCATGTTTGTGTGGATCATATCGATAACTGCCGGACGCCAGCCCCTCCACCGTTCCAGCAACCAGATGTAATACCAGGGGATAGAGTGCGCCAGCAGACGGGGCGGTGCGAAAGCCATCCCGCGAGGTGATTCCCTGGGCCGACCATAGGAGTTGGGCAGCCTCTTGCAGGGTCAATGGCTGTGCTGAATATTCCCGTATTGATCGACGTTCCTTCAATACATCGATCAAGGCCTTGCCGCCTTCCAGCCGTGGTTCCGGCAGCTGATGGATATTTGTTTCAGCCATAGTTGCCCCCCCGCAGGTCACAACTGTCAGGATCAGTAGTAGGATCAGTTTCGACATCTTATGCCCATAATGCCTATTGTATAAACAGAGCTGTATCAAAGCATAGGTAATGACCAGGAGTGGATATCAGCAGGCCCTGGCCATGGCTGAGCGTTTCAGACTCCTGCGCCAACGCCTCACGGAAGGCGTGGGAAGGGTGCTGCCGCCCCTGTTATAGCTCGTTGATTTGTCGGTGATAGTGGTTATTGAAGGTGTGGGACTGATGCGGAATCCGGTTTTATGATGAACCGGGGCATATGACTGTCAGCTAAGGCTCCTTCTTCGCTAGATCCACCGTGACCCGCGCCAGACCCGCCACTATCCGGGCCAGACGTGGGTAATCGATACTGTCCGGCGTATCGGAGCGGCGTGGTAATGGGGATAGCGAAACGGAGCGGTGTCCGTCACCATCAGCGCGGGACAGCCCTCCTGCCAGAAGGACCAGTGGATACCCCCCAGCCATCCCGGCGCGGCGATGCCTTCTGAGGGAAAAGCCGTGTGGCGACGGAATGAGGCGAGGCTTTGCCGCACCAGACTGGACGAGGAGAGGTTGCCGATGAAGGCGATGTAGTCGCCGGTATCCGGATAAAACAGCGAATAAACCGGAAAGGGGTAAAGCTGGCTACCCTTGGCATCGACGAAATAACCGATGGTTTCCAGAGCGAGCATGGCAACGATACGGAGGCGCCGCGATGGGAGATGTTGCCCGCATTACCGTGAAAAAAGAGCAGGGTCTGCTTCGATCCATGACGTGGGATGTACCAGCCATGCAAGCACACGCCATCCTCGGTATCCAGGAAGACATCCTCATACGCAAGTCCCCACTCCGCAGGTGTTTGGTCAAGCGTTGCATAAGGGAAAAAGATCATCGAGGGCTGTTGCAGATACATACAACCATTCAACAGGGTTAGCCCAAGTAGCAGGAGCAGGATATTTTGTATTATTCGGTTTTTCATGCCATCTGGTACTCGGTCAAAGCAAGGTCTGCGCGATCATGGTTACAGTGGGCAGTTGGGAAACTATTGGCACTTGCCCGACAGCGGACTCATCCAGGGTGGCAGGAAGGAAGAGACGCGCAACCGGGTGCCCTTTCCATTTGACCCGAAAAGCATCGATGCGGTGATTTTGAGTCATACTCATATCGACCATGCCACCCGCATCCCGCTGTTGGTCAAGCCCGTTTTCTAAGGGCCGGTCTACCCAGGTGCGGGTGGAGTGGCCGGGAGAGGTAGTGAATATCTTGAATGGCAACAAGTCCATTTATGAGGAAGCAGACGGATGAATGAAAGCGTTTTCTTGATATCCGCCCTTGCTGGGAAGCAGTGGTAGATCGGAAACGCACGGGCGTCACTGAGTAAGAAAACCTCAACACCGCCTAAACAGCATCACATCGATATCGACATCCATGCGCAAAGTTGGTTATCGTTGGCGATCACGTGAGTTGTTGCATGCTCGATGTACTGCTGGGCAGCGTAGCGGTCATGTATAATCCCCTGGAGTTGAAATTGGCACTGTTGTTCGGTGCTCTGCTGGCACCGGTAGTGTTGTTCGGCAAAGTGCTGAAGGAATGGATGGAGGAAACCGGCATCTACCTGTTAGCGGCCATCTCGGGCATCGCGAACGTGGATGCGCTCAACCTGATACTGCACTATGGAACCGGATCCTAGAAGGTATTCTGTAAGTCAATATGATTAGTCTTCAGTCGATCGCATACGCCTATCCTGAGCAGGCCAAGCTTTTCGAGGGACTCGATCTGGAGATTCCCAGCGGTTCGCTGTTTGGCCTGTTGGGACCCAACGGCGCGGGAAAGACCACCCTCATCTCGCTGATGACGGGGCAGATCACCCCCGCCAGGGGTGAGATAACCATCCAGGGGCTCGACTATCTCCACCACCGACACCGGATATTGACTGAGCTGGCATTTGTCCCCCAGGATTACGCCTTCTACCCACAGCTGACGGTCATGGAAAACCTGGCCTTCTTTGCCAGTCTTTATGATTTCCCGTCACATGAGCGGGATGCACGCATCCGGGAGGCACTGGAACTGACCGGCCTGCTGGATCAATCGAAACGGCTGGCGAAACATTTTTCCGGTGGCCTGAAACGCCGTCTGAATCTGGCGATTGGCCTGCTCAACAAACCAGCCATTCTTTTTCTGGATGAGCCCACGGTCGGTATCGATCCTCAGTCCCGCCACTTTATCCTTCAGGCCATCCAGGAGCTCAACCGGACAGGCATCACCATTATCTACACAAGCCACTATATGGAGGAGGTGGAACAGCTTTGCAATGTCATCGCCATCATCGATCATGGCAGGATCCTGGCCCATGACAGCATGGGTGAGATACTCAAGAAACCGGCAAAATTGCAGATTGCGCTCGATTTACCAGGCTCCCCGGATAGGTTGCCAGAGTCACTCATGACGCTTCTGCAGGCAAACGCATTGGAATATCACAACGGCACGATTGTCGGTCTGCCGCAAAAAACCGCCCATATCCGTCAACTGCTGGACCTGCTCGATCAGGAGCATATCTCGATCAGCACGCTATCCTATGG
>JBDLIF010000192.1:0-5613 GCA_039714955.1 Pseudomonadota bacterium
TCGAAGATTGAGGCGAACAAGCTGCAGCTCAACAAGGAGGATTTCGATCTGCGGGCCTTGCTCGAGGATACCCTGGAGGCAGTCGCGATTCAGGCTCATCGCAAAGGCTTAGAAGTGGTACCGAATCTACCACCAGATCTGCCACACTGGATACACGGGGATGCAACCAGGCTGCGCCAAATATTCATCAATCTCCTGAGCAACGCGGTAAAGTTCACTGACAGGGGTGAGGTACGCCTGACAAGCCGGGTAGTGGAGCGGATGACCGATAGCCTGCAGATGGAGTTTGATGTCTCCGACACCGGCCCAGGTATCCCCCTCCCTCAGCAGGCCACCCTCTTTGATGCCCTCAAGCAATATAACAGTCCCACAACAGGCCAGCAGGGCGGCATGGGGCTTGGCCTGGCGATCACCAAGCGCCTGGTTGAAATGATGGGCGGTTCCCTTGAACTGGAAAGCAGACCGGGGAGTGGGGCCCACTTTCACTTCAGCATACATTTAGCCGCTGCCAGACAGGAAAAGGCTGAAGTATCCGGCCCCGAGATCTTGCAGGGGGTACGGGTACTGATCGTCGACGATCATGCGGTCAATCGAGAGATTTTACACAAGCAGGTTCTTGCCTGGGGCATGCGTAACGGCAGTACCGCTTCCGCAACGGAGGCGCTCAATATTCTGCGACAGGCATCCCAAACGGATGCCCCCTATCAGATCGTCTTACTGGATTGGCAGTTACCAGAATTGAATGGATTGGAACTCGCTCGAGCGATCCAGGCTGACGTTTCCATCCCACCTGTTCACATGGTCATGCTGAGTTCCACCGGGTCAGATGCGGAATACACCCTGGCCCGCAACATGGGCATCTCTCGTTTCCTGCATAAACCGGTCCGTCAGAACCAGTTACTCGAATGCCTGCGTGAAGTCATGGGCGAGAAAATCGTCTCAGCCAGGGAGGTTAAACCAGCCAGAGTAAGGAAGGACGGACGCATTCTGCTTGCGGAGGACAACCCGGTAAACCAGGAAGTCACCCTGAGCATGCTGGAAATCATCGGTTGCAGGGCCGACTTGGCTGAACACGGCGAGGAAGCACTGCAGGCAGCCACCAATACCGAATATGACCTGATTCTCATGGATTGCCTGATGCCCGAGATGGATGGGATTTACGCCACCCGTGAGGTTCGACGGATGGAGCAGGCAAAGGCGCGTCAGCGAGTACCCATCATTGCCCTCACGGCAAATGTGCAAAAGGGCATAGAGGAGCAGTGCAAAGAGGCTGGAATGGATGACTACCTCAGCAAGCCCTTCAACCAGGAGCAGCTGACAAATTTACTGGCCAGATGGTTGCCTCTCCCCGAAAACGCGAGTGAGGATACCAGCCCCCCAGACAGCAACCCTGATGTGGCAGCGGACCAGTTGCTGGAGCCTTTGCCTCTGAAACAACTGCGCCAACTTGGGGAAGCCAGTGGACGGAACCTGCTGGGCAAAGCCATTGACCACTATCTGAGACTGACACCTGGGGATATCGAAAAGCTCCACAAGGCCCTCGAGGCAGAGGATAGCACCAGCCTACTGCGTATCGCTCACAGCCTAAAATCCAGCAGTGCCAACCTTGGCGCCATGGCATTCTCCAAGCTCTGTGCTGAACTGGAATCCATCGCGCGGGAGAAGAGGTTGATGGATGCATTCGATCTACTGCGTGCGATCGAACAAATGCATCCACGAATTCTGGAAGCCCTGTGGAAGATCGGCACCCAAACAGCCGGACCGGCAGTTGAAAGCATCAGAAAACCCCTGGTCAGTGGTAGGTTGCTCCTGGTGGATGACGACCAGGCTTTCCGACTCGCCAGCGCTGAAGCCTTGACCTGCGCTGGCTTTAAAGTGGACGAAGCGGCAAATGGTCATGAGGCCTTTACACGGATCAAGCAGCAGTGCCCGGATCTTGTCTTGGTTGACGCGCTGATGGATGACATGGATGGTTTCGAATTCTGTCGAATCCTGCATGAGTCCGCTGAACATGAGGGCATTCCCATCATGATGGTAACCGGTCTGGACGATATGGACTCGGTGAATCGGGCATTCGAATCGGGCGCCGAGGGATTTATCACCAAACCTGTCAACTACACCCTGCTGATTCACCGTATCCGCTTTCAACTGCGGGCCATTGAAAATGCCAAGGCCCTGCAGGAGAGCCGTGAAAGACTGGCTACCGCTCAACGCCTTGCCCATCTTGGTTATTGGCGCTGGGATGCAAAAAGCGATGCCTTTGAACTCTCTGAACAGCTGCTAGAAATGCTGGGCGCCAGAAAGGCCCTCTTCGGACACAACCTGAATGCCTATCTGAACTATATTCACCCGGATGATCTTGTATTTATCGAACAACACTTCCATTTAATGTCACAGGATGGCCCACTCGAACCTGTCGATTACCGCCTGGTGGTCAGTGGTGGTCGTATCATTACCGTCCATCAGGAGGTGGACCTGGTATCAAATGATAACCATATCGCATTAGGCACGGTACAGGACATTACCCAACAACGTTCATCTGAACGGCGTATCCGTCAACTGGCCTATTCAGACGAATTAACCGGCCTGGCAAGTCGCGCCTACTTCTACAAACACACCAAAGACGTCATCAAGACCGCGCAACGGAGGGAAGAGTGTTTCGCCCTGCTCTATCTGGACCTGGACGGTTTCAAGGATGTGAACGACAGCCTGGGGCACGATATAGGTGATCGTCTGCTGCAAGCCGTGGCGCAACGCGTGCAGACAGTACTGCGGGAGGCGGATTTCGTCGCCCGCTTGAGCGGCGATGAGTTTTGCATCCTGGTGAACAATATTACCGATGAATATTCCTCAGCCGATGTGGCCGACCGCTGCCTGCGGGAGATCAACCAGCCGGTTGATCTGGGCGTACAGCTGATTCGCCCAAGATGCAGTATTGGCATTGCCCATTACCCCCAGGATGGCATAACGCTGCAGTCTCTGCTGAAAGCCGCCGACAGTGCCATGTACGCAGCCAAGGCGGACGGCAAACACCGTTATGCCTTCTACCAACCCGAACTCACCACGCAGGCGGAAAAACGCCTGGAGATGGAGCAGCAACTGCGCCAAGCCATTGAGAAAGGTGAGTTGGAGCTTCACTATCAACCTCAAGTGGCCCTGAACAACGGCCGGCTGGTCGGCGTTGAGGCCCTGGTTCGCTGGCGTCATGCAACCAGAGGGCTGGTGCCGCCGGATGAATTCATTGGCGTTGCTGAGCGTATCGGACTGATCAAACCACTGGGTGACTGGGTGCTTCAATCCGCTTGCAAGCAGGCTGCCGAGTGGCGTGATATGGGGCTTCCGGCCTTTCGCATAGCGGTGAATATCTCCCCCATCCACTTTCAGGATCCCGACATTCTCGTTGCCGTCGCAAAGGTATTGCAGGAGAGTGGATGCGATCCAACCAATCTCGAACTGGAGATCACCGAAAGTGTGGTGCAGACCACGGGTGACAACATGTTGATGTTTGGGCGTCTGCGGGAGATGGGCGTACAAATCGCCATAGATGATTTTGGCACAGGTTACTCCTCATTGGCCTCACTCAAGTACCTCCCCATCGACTGTCTGAAGGTGGATCGTCTGTTCATCACTGACATGCTCAAGGACCCAGACTCATCCATCATCATGGGCACTATTGTGAGTGTTGCTCACGCGCTGGGTCACAGCGTGGTCGCCGAAGGTGTAGAAACCCGGGAACAACTGAAAGTGCTGAACGGTATTGGTTGCGACATGGCACAGGGCTACTATTTCAGCCGCCCAGTACCTGCAGAGCAGATCCCGATCCTGGTGGAGACCAACTTCCTGCATGATCACCCGGCTGATGTGCCGCCTCCCCCAACTCTGATGATCGCAAAGGAAGGCTGATGCTTGTTGAAAACCTGAATCACTCCCCACTGGATAGAATTAAAACCAATCAGCTACCGGCACTGCCTTCGGATGTTACCTATTTGGTGGAGTCCATGCTGGACGATTCGATCGATTTCCGCCAACTTGCCCAGGTTATCGAGCGATTTCCCAGCATAGCCGCCCGTTTGATCGCCCTGGCCAATTCCGCCTGGTCCGCCCCCGTCAACCCTATTAACTCCCTGGACATGGCCTGCGCAAGGCTAGGATTTGGTGTTGTCAGGAGCACCTGTATAGCCTTGGCCGTAGCTTCATCCTTTGATTCAACACGCTGCCCCGCATTCAACCCGGAAACCTTTTGGTGCCATGCGCTCCTCCTGGCGGATGCATCCACCTGGCTCGCTCAGGCAGCCCCGATGCAGATCAGGCCGTCGTCCCAGATAACAAGGACAGCCGGCCTATTGCATAAACTGGGTTTACTCTGGCTAGCCGACCAACTGCCTGATGAAACCCATCAAGCCATTGTGAAAAAACAAAACGATCCAAACACCACACTCAAACAGGCTTTACAAGGCCTTATCGGCATAGATTATCTTGATGTCGGCGCTGTTCTCGCAAAGGCATGGAAGATGCCTGAACCATTGGTCACCGCGATGTCCCGCGACAGCATCTCTGATGAAATGCCCTATTGGGAAACCATTCTCATGGTAATCACCGCGGACTCCATGGTCTCACAGCTTAGGCAAGAGGCACCTTGGCTGGCCTCGGACAAACGTCTAGCAAGCCTAGGGATAGACACCCAGGCAGCAAATGAGGTCTTTGAGAAACTCAGTCGGCAGTATTTAGTTACACTGGGATTGGCAAGTATGCTATTTAGCCGTTGATCCCAACCAACATTCCTCAGACGGACCCATATCCACTGACTACAGCCAGGCCCAAACCCAGTGTGACCAGGCCTACCATCGCCTTCAAGCCATTATGTGCCCAGGTCAGGGTATGGGCGGAATAGCGCAGTGGCAGGGCGATGATCATGGCAAGCAGCCCCATACCCAGGATGGAACCAGCACCAAACAACAGGATGTAGAGCAGCCCCTGAACTGGTGAGATGGTTGTTTCGAGGGTCAACAGAATCAACGCGGCGGATCCTGCCATACCATGCATCATGCCAACGAATAGCGCGCGTAATGGAAAACGCTCCGGGTGTGCATGTCTATGGAGATCCGTGGCATGGTCGCTACCACCTCGATGCGAATGGGCATGAAAGTGGTGTACCTCTCCGTGTGCGTGGAGATGAAAATGGATGCGTTCTCGGATCAGACGCCGCAGCACATCCAGGCCCAGCAGGATCAGCATCAAGCCAACCAACAGTTCAAGGAGCTGAGCCAGCTGCACCGGCATCACGCTATCCAGCAGCAAAACCAGGCCCGAGAAAAGAAACAAGGTCAGGGTATGCCCCATACCCCAGACCATTCCCTGCCGAGCCGTATCTCCCAGCGAACGACTCTGGGTCGCCAGGGACGCTACGGCTGCCACATGATCCGCCTCCATGGCATGTTGCAGCCCAATCAACAAACCCAACAATAGAACAGCTGTCATATTCCGCGCTCCATTCTCTCTCCAAACAGCCCCATGAGGGTATATACCCATCATGGGTATACCTGGGTTGGTGCTACAATCTACACTAACAATATTCTGGACCTACCCCATGAAGCTAGCAAGCCTCTTCCCCGC
>JBDLIF010000193.1:0-5611 GCA_039714955.1 Pseudomonadota bacterium
TGACGCATTCACGCAAACTGGTTTCAATACGGCTTTTACGAAAAATGGGCATCAAGTCTACCTTGCAGTATATTAGCCGGTTCGGGTTCGAGGAAGACGAACTGCCCCGCGACCTCTCCCTGGCTTTAGGCAGTGGCGCCATCACTCCCCTGCAGATGGCCGAGGGGTATTCCATACTGGCTAACGGTGGTTACCATGTTTCACCCTATTACATCGAACGTATCGAGGACGACAACCACAACATCGTCTACCAGGCCAATCCCGAAATTGTGTGCGATGAAGAGCAGACCGCAAGACCGGAAGAAGCCACCACTGACCTGGTTGATGAACAATTGCCCGTTCGTTGTGCGGCCCGCGTCATTACGCCACAGAATCATTACCTGATGAACTCCATGATGCGGGATGTCATTCAGCATGGTACGGCCAAACTTGCCCGCACTCTGGGCCGCAAGGATCTTGCTGGCAAAACAGGCACCACCAATGACCAGCGCGACGCCTGGTTCAATGGATTCAACCGCCACCTTGTTGCCATCACCTGGGTTGGGTTTGATGACTTCACCCCCCTGGGGCGTGGTGAGGTAGGTGGCCGAGCAGCCTTACCCGCCTGGATCGACTTCATGCGTATCGCCTTGGATGGGGTAAACGAAGAGCTACCGGACCTTCCTCCCGAAATGGTTACCATGCGCATCGATGTTGATACCGGCAAGCCGGTTGGTGCTGGGGCTAAAAATGCCATCTTTGAGATCTTTCGTGAGGCATATGCACCACCCTTGCCCCTATCTGGAGCCGGCTTCCCAGGCAGTGGAAAACCAGGCAAACCACTTGCTGTCGATCCAGCTGAAGACCCATTCTGAGCCCTCAAATGAAAGCCAATAAGCGGGAAATCCAACGCCGTATTGCCTATGAGAGCGCACGCATCCTCACCGAACACCGTTCTGACGATCAAGTCTTCGCCGTTCAAAAGGCCGCCACAAGGCTAGGAATTACAGATAAGCGACTGATGCCAAATCGTGAAGAGGTAGAATCGGCGTTACGGGAGCAACAACGATTGTTTCGGGGTAACGAGCAATATAATGCCCTGATGAGATTGCGTCACTCAGCAATGCAGGCCATGCAAGCGCTGAGCCATTTCAAACCCATACTGGTGGGAGCGGTGTACGAGGGTACAGCAGACAGTAACAGCCATGTGGTATTGCACTTGTTCTCCGACACGCCAGAAGAGGTGGTATTTGCCCTCTCGGATCTACACATCCCCTGGCATGAACGAGATAGGCACATGAAATTCAGCGACGGCAGCCACAAGAGCATGCCAAGCTTCCGATTCACTGCCGATGGCATCCTCTTTGAGCTCATCGTTTTTCCCAACAAAGGCTCTAACAACAAGCCAACCGACCCTCTGGACAATCAACCGATCCAGGGAGCAGGTATCAAACAACTGGAATTTATCTTGAATCAGCGCTGATCCAGAGAGACATAGTCTCTTCGAGCATGGCCTTTGTAGACCTGCCTCGGTCTGCCGATCTTCTGGCGCGGATCGCTCATCATCTCCATCCAGTGAGCCACCCACCCCACGGTGCGGGCGATGGAGAACATCACGGTAAACATGTTGTTGGGAATGCCCAATGCTCGATAGATGATTCCGGAGTAGAAATCCACATTCGGGTAGAGCTTGCGCTCGATGAAATACTCGTCATTGAGTGCAATCTCCTCCAGTCGCTGCGCCAACTCAAACATTGGATTGTTGGCATCCGCCAGTTTCTCCAAGACCTGGTGACAGACATCGCGGATGATATTCGCCCGTGGATCATATTTCTTATACACCCGGTGACCAAATCCCATCAGGCGGAAACTGTCATCCTTGTCCTTCGCCTTGGCGATATATTTATCGATCTGGGATACATCGCCAATCTCCGCCAGCATATCGAGCACCGCCTCATTGGCGCCACCATGGGCCGGCCCCCAGAGCGAGGCGATACCGGCGGCGATACAGGCAAAGGGATTGGCCAGGGAACTGCCCGCCAGCCGGACTGTTGAGGTACTGGCATTCTGCTCATGGTCAGCATGCAAAATGAAAAGCAGATTCATTGCTTTCTCAGCAATCGGATCGGCTTCAAAAACCTCGCAGGGAGTGGCATACATCATGTGCAGCAGATTTGCGCAGTAAGAGAGTTCATGGCGTGGATAGACGATAGGCGCACCTATGTTATGTCTATAGCTGGCCGCGGCAATTGACGGCATCTTGGCTATCAGGCGATGGGCGGCAATCTCCCGTTGTTGTGGGTCATTGATATCCAGAGAATCATGATAAAAGGCCGAAAGCGATCCCACTACACCCACCATGATCGCCATCGGATGGGCATCGTAATGAAATCCACTGAAGAAGTTCTTTAGTGTCTCATTGAGCATTGTGTGATGGGTGATCTCGTGGTCGAATGCACTCAGATGTTCTGCCGTGGGTAATTCGCCATACAGCAGCAGATAGGCTGTTTCAAGAAAATTGCCATTCTGCGCCAGTTGCTCGATCGGATAGCCCCGGTATTCCAGCAATCCTTCCTCGCCCTGAATATAGGTGATCTTGCTCTGGCAGCTCGCGGTGGACATAAAGCCGGGATCATAGGTGAACACCCCAGCCTCCTTATAGAGGGAGGAGACATCGATGGCTGCCGGACCCTGCACGGACTCTTTAACCGGCAGTTTCATCGATTCACCGGTTTGATCATTTATCAAGGTAAACGTTTTAATCTCTTCCGCCATCATGTGCTCCCCAATTCTTGAACAGGCTGTTTATAGTACGTGAATTTGCCAACTATTGTTTCTGTTGAGCCCCAATTCATTGAGGGATTCGGCCGATATCGGCACGCACAATCCTTGCGGACTCCTCGAACAAGCCCATTTCGTCCGCGGTGAGTTCCAATTGCAAAACCCGCTCGACCCCCTGTTCGGACAACACGCATGGTACCCCCATCGCCAGATCAGTCTGGCCGTACATCCCATCCAAGATAGCTACTGTCGGGAGTATCCGGCGACGATTATTGGCAATGGCATCCACCATCGTGGCCACCGCGGCAGCCGGCGCATCATAAGCGCTGCTGTTCTTACGTAAGGAGAGGATCTCCGCGCCCCCATTCCGGGTCCGTTCGATAATCTCTCCCATGCGTTCATCACTGATAAACTGGTCCAGTGGAATACCATTGATCGTACAGTAGCGAGGCAGCGGCACCATGGTGTCCCCATGACTACCCAGCACAATCGTTGTGATATCACGGGATGAAAAGCCGGTCTCCATGGCGATGAAAGTCGCCATACGCGAGGCATCCAGCACGCCAGCCTGACCGAACACCCGGTGGCGTGGCCAGCCAGTGCGCCGCCAGGCCCGGTAGGTCAACACATCAACCGGGTTGGTTACCATCAGCATCATAGCATCCGGCGCATACTCAAGCGCATGCTCGACAATCCCGTCGATAATCGCCAGGTTGGTCTCCAAAACGTCTGACCGGGACATACCGGGTTTGCGGGGCAGACCCGCGGTCACCACGATCAAATCTGAACCGGCCATGGCCGCTGGATCGTTTGAGCCTATCACCCGGGTGTCGAAACGAAAAAAACTGGACGTCTGTAACACATCCAGGGCGACACCCTCGGGGACACCCTCCCGGATGTCTATCAGAACGACCTCACGGCAGAGCTCAGCCTCCGCCAGCAGCTGCGCCGTGGTTTCACCAACCATACCGGCGCCAACAATTGTCACCCGATCCATCTTTACCCCCCATCATTGCATCATTCAGGCCAGTCCTGAACTAATTAAGATTAATTATTCCAATGACATACATCCCATGGCACTGGATTTTTCTCTACCCTTGAGCAGACCCCTTTCCGCGATTAAATCACTCTAGCATAGAAAAATCACACGCTGGTTGGGAAGTTAGCAGCCAGCCTGATCATTCTAACAAATAACCTTTGCATCATTCCCCAATCCATAAATCTCGCAACACCAGACCATCATTCGGATCAATACAGACACACAGACATGGCATTATAGTTAATAGACAGCCAAGACGCCTCCACAACAGGTTAAACTGGCGTAAATCATCGCCTGACCACGCAGGATTCAGCCAAGACAATGAACCTACACGAATATCAAGCCAAAGGGCTGTTTAGCGAGTACGGCATCCCCGTACCCGCGGGCAAGGCCGTCAGTACTGCTCAGGCAGCCAGGGCAGTTGCCCAGAAAATAGGCGGCACCCGCTGGGTCATCAAGGCCCAGGCGCATACCGGTGGACGCGGCAAGGCCGGTGGCGTGAAGCCGGCCAGCAGTCTGGACGAGGTTGCGCAGGCCGCTGAAGCGCTTCTCGGCATGACCCTGGTTACCCGCCAGACCGGCCCCAAAGGACTGCCGGTACACCAGGTACTGGTGGAACAGGCGAGTGACATCGCCCGTGAACTCTATCTTGGCGCTCTGCTCGACCGGGCTCACTCCCGCCTCACCTTCATGGCCTCAGCGGCAGGCGGCATGAACATCGAAGAGGTAGCCGCCTCGACGCCGGAGCAGATCCTCACCACTTTGGTCAATCCCGCCACCGGACTGCTGCCCTACCAATGCCGCAAGCTGGCCTTTGGCTTGGAGCTGGAAGGCGAGCAGATCAAACAGCTTGCCAGGATCATGATGGGCCTGCATCGCCTCTATATGGAACGGGATGTAAGCCTTATCGAGATCAATCCACTCATCGTCACCTCCGCGGGCGATCTGCTGGCCCTCGACGCCAAGATCAACATCGACGGCAATGCCCTCTACCGGCAGCAGGAGATCCTGGCCATGCGCGATGCCAGCCAGGAGGACGAGAAGGAGGCCGAAGCGGCCCGGCACGACCTCAATTACATCACCCTGAACGGTAACATCGGCTGCATGGTGAATGGCGCGGGCCTGGCCATGGCCACCATGGATCTGGTCAAACTGCATGGTGGCAGGCCGGCCAACTTTCTCGATGTAGGCGGTGGCGCCACTGCCGGACGGGTCACCGAGGCATTCAAGCTCATCCTCTCCGACCCCAAGGTCAAGACCATCCTGATCAACATCTTTGGCGGTATCGTCCGCTGCGACCTGATCGCCGAAGGTGTGATCACCGCCGCCAGAAACGTCGGGATTAGCGTACCCGTAGTGGTACGCCTGGAAGGGACCAATGCGGAACAGGGATTGCGGATGCTCAAACAGAGCGGACTCGACTTCATCACCGCCGCTGGTTTCACCGAAGCCGCCCAAAAGGCGGTCGCAGCCGCCGTCTGATCGCACCAACTACAGAAGCATAAATAACATGAGCATTCTCGTTGACAAACAGACCCGGGTCATCTGCCAGGGCTACACCGGCAAACAGGGGACCTTCCACTCCGAGCAGGCCATCGCCTACGGCACCAAGCTGGTGGGAGGGGTCACTCCCGGCAAGGGGGGCCAGCGCCACCTCGACCGCCCGGTATTCAACACCGTGCATGAAGCGGTGAGGTCGACCGGCGCGGATGCCAGCATGATCTATGTACCGGCCGCGTTTGCCGCCGATGCCATCCTCGAGGCCGCTGCCGCTGGAATAAAGCTGGTTGTCTGTATTACCGAGGGTATCCC
>JBDLIF010000194.1:0-5609 GCA_039714955.1 Pseudomonadota bacterium
TGCATTTCCTCCCTCCCTGGAGGTCAGAAGCCGCAGTCGAGCGTACAGGGATAGTATTAACAGCGTGTCTCAAAACGCTATCTCCCTCTCCGCTCCCCGGTTGAACTCCGAAACTTGAGTTCGTAATAGATAAAAGCAAGCAAATCGGAAGTACGTATCGATTACGTTCAACATGCAATGAGTGCCTTGATACAATATCAGCGGTTAACGAAATATGCCCGGCGAAGCTTAATCAATACGGATAAAGGCGGGGACCGATAAAGGGTAGCATCACTTTTTCCCTGACTCATGGGAGGAGTGTCGTTACAAATAGAGGAGGAGTAACACTAATGAAGACAAAATTGATGGTCATCGTGCCACTGCTAGTCCTGATTGCCACAGGCTCTCTAGCAGCAGATCCAGTTAGTTCTCATGTGATTGAAGCCCGTAATATTGTCAATCAGTTTTTTGGTTCATTAAAGGGCGAACTTCAAGCCGCTTTGAAAGAGGGTGGCCCTGTCACAGCTATCAGTATATGTAAACTGAAAGCCCCAAGACTCACAAAAGAGTTTTCTTCGCTATCAGGTTGGTATATAGCAAGAACCTCACTTAAATTACGTAATCCAAACAACCATCCCGACGCTTGGGAGAAAAATGTCTTGGAGCAATTTGAGGTGCTGAATACCAATGGCGAAGATCTGACAAATATGGAATATTCAGAAGAGCTCTTGATTGATGGTAAGAAGATATTCCGCTACATGAAGGCGATTCAGATCATGGATCTCTGTCTTAATTGCCATGGTGAACATATCAAACCGGGTATCAAACGAATACTCACACAACTCTACCCTAACGACCAGGCCACTGGTTTCAAGAAAGGTGATCTACGGGGCGCCTTCACCTTGGCTAAATCGTTACAAAATCTGGATCAGAAATAATTCGTCTAGATACGAAGGCATGGAATAATCAAGGGTAGAGTCGAATCCTGCGAATCCTGGGGACACAATATTTAACTATGGCATTTGCCCAAATCTCCATACATATTCGATAAACAACCCTCACTGGTCTCGAAACAATGGCTGTCAGGTATGAACTCTCCCTCTCTAAAACCTGAGTGAAGACTTGACACTCTGAAAAACAGAGCTATATTACTCTGTAATTCAGAGTTAATAACCAGGACCCGCTTCGAGCCATGAACAACACCCTCCATGACAGCGAACAGGATCAACTCAGGGCGATCCACACCATGCTGGCCTCCGGACATGCCAGTGTGCATCTTGAAAGACACACCTTCCTTCTCTGGGGCCTGTCAGCGGCATTTCTCATCCTGGCCGTGCCAGAGCTCTTCTCCCGGGAGAGATTCACTGATCCGTTCGAACTACTGGTTTGGCAAAACAGTTTTATCTCTCTGGTTCTCATAGGCACGGGCTACCTGGACTACCGATGGACTCATCAGCGGCGTCACGCAAGGGATGAAAGCCTCTCTTTCGTACAAAGGCAGGTGACCAAGGTCTGGTGGATGCTGATCGCCCTGGTGGTGGTCATCAACATCGGCATGAACCTGTACGGTGGCGGCTCTCTCTTCTACGGCATCACCCTCGTGCTGATCGGCATCGGGATCTATGTGCATGGTCTCTTCTCCCGCCAGATGCTGACATGGGGAGGCGGCCTGATGATGCTGCTGGGTCTGGCTCTGCTGGCGACCACCCCTGAAATCGAACAGCAGGAGTGGATCGCCGCAAGCGCCTTCGGCATCGGCCTGCCCAGCCTTTCGATCCTGGTCAACAGAACATCCGTGACCACAGGACGCAGAGAACTCTTTCTCAGCCTTTTCTGGCTCGGACTGGTGTTGAGTCCCGCATCCATCGCCATCAGCCTGAGCAGTCAGACGAACTATACCGGCTGGCCGGAGGTCTCTCTGGAGGATTACCTCATGGGGGGCCCACCCCGAGACGGGGAAGGCCTGATCGTGACACTCCCTGCCGGTACTCAGATGCCGCTGAATATCAAGCTTAAGGGCGACACCTTCATACCCGCGGATCAAGCCGTGCTGCGGATGCAGCTCATCCGCCCCCTATCCATTCCGGTCAGTACCGGCGAGGTAGAGAACCGGTTGCGCATCGGTCAGGGCCGCTGGAAGTCCGGTTATGCCTATCGGATCAGGGACTGGCGGGTCACGAGCCGCCTGTCACCGGCAAAGGGACCCGAGATGGACCTCAGTCTGAAACTGCAATTCGAGAACTGATCCATGACCTCGTTAGAGCTAGATCCCCTCCTCCACCAGCCGATCAGGACCCGCCTGACCGCCTACCTGGCCGCCAGGGGAGAGACCACCTTCACTGAACTGAGGCAGGTCCTGGAGGTGACCGATGGCAATCTCGATGGGCACATCAAGAAGCTGCTGGCCGCCGGTTATCTGCGGGCACGCAAACAACGGGGCAAGGGCAGACCCCAGACGCTCTATCTGCTCAGCGAAACCGGCCTGCAGGCATTTCAGACTTACATTCAAATCCTGCAGGCATTACTTCCCGAGCAGGCAAATGAAAGGGAAAGCGAAGAGGTGGCGCCAGCCGATGAGTCTGGCCCATCACCACAAACAACCTGACCAATCCAAGAAAGGAGTCCTCGATGAAACTGAAAACTATGGTACTTTCCAGTGTGATCCTGTTTAGCGGTGGATGTGCTTCACTCGATCGGCCTGCCGAAAACGAATTCGCCTCACTGCCGGTCATCCAATTCGGCAACAGTGTTCCCACGGATGGGAAATACATCCTGCATTTCCCTCATGGTGTGCCCATCGATACACCGGTCACCTTTGGCGGAAATCTCTTCACGGCTGATGATGCGAAGGTTCTGACCGTCACGCCCAAAGATGACATCTATGTCTATCAAGAGTGGGTCAGCTACGACCGGAAAAACTGGCATCAGGCCGATAAAACCATGAAAGCGGACCTGCAGCTGAAATTACCCGGTTACTACCATCCGAAGGCGGGGTATCTGGACCTGCGATTGGACAGAAAGGAGTAACTTTACCGATGAATACTCCAGCTGGTGACTTTTTCGTTACTGAAATAGACAATCAATCTGCTGGATTCCTTAAAATGATAGGTCCACTTAGTATCAAAGCCGGTTCCATCCGTCCAATTTGTCTGGTGAGTCGGTGCGCCATACATGCTTGTTACATCGTCTTTTGTATGACATCGCATGATATCGCCGCCGACTCGGGCATTGCGTAATTGCAACGGTGTAATACCATCGCAAGGATCATTATTATTCGTTTCGCTCGCCTGTTTTTTGGACCTTTTGTTGTTAGCATTCTCCCCAATACTCCGCATCGCTTTCAACTGTTCGAAAACGTTTTGTCCTTCACCTGCATCGGATAAGTCATTTCCCTTTGTGGTTTTGAGTTCCGCCTTTTCTCCACATGACGTTTGGCTGAATAGGGTATTACCGTTGGCGTCAGTGCAACGGTAATAACCGGTAGCGTTGATAGCCATCGAAGACATCAGTAGAAATAGTGCAACAAGCCTTTTTTCATGCATTTTTTCATCCTGCCCTAGAGAACCCCTGACCCATTATTCTCTGGCCCGCCAGATCCATTCTCACCTGTTTTCCTGATGTGCTTAACAGGTTATGAGATACAGTCGACCAATCTGCCGGCAAACTCAGGAAGGAATGTGATGAGCGTCTATTTCTTAAAAATAGTTAGAATTTTCTGGATAGGAATGACAATCATTCTGGTGTTATAAACCCGCCTGGGGATTTTGGCTGGTTGTGAACAATTGGCATCCACTGGCCCTTTATACGTTGGCTTTTGATTCTCGGAAGCCAGATACGTTGTCCCTATTCGTTGATTATTCGTGGTGCAGTAAGAAGTTCAATAAGAACCACTGAGGGAAAAATAATCGTTCCCATTCGATGTTAATAATAACGGAGGAGAAGACAATGCATTCATACATTGCTTCTAACTATAATCAGGCGGGCAGACTGCTGATACCCATTTTCACTGCAGGCGCATTACTCACCACGGCAACCGTGGCCCATGCCACAAACACCTGGCTTAACAATTGGCGGAATATCTATCCGAGCTCACTCTCAGATGAGAACGCGAGTTGCGCCCTGTGTCATACGACCATCGACACGGGCGGCAACCTGAATGCCTACGGCTCGGAGGTCAGGAGTAGTGGTATTACCGGCGCGGCAGGAGCCGACTCGGATGGGCAGGGTGACGCCAATCTCGTCGAGATCAATGCCGACACTCAGCCTGCCTGGAGCAGTTCCGCCCCGGCGGGGGTTGTCGGACTTCTCGACCCGGTCATGGTGGTCATAAACGATCCGCCGACCGCCGATCCCGGTGGCCCCTATACTGCCAGTGTCGGAGAAAATATAGCCTTCGATGGCACAAACTCCTTTGATCCGGATGGCAGCATCAGTTCCTATGCCTGGGATTTTGGCGATGGCGGATCGGGTAACGGCTCCACGCCATCCCATGCCTATTCGGTTGACGGAAACTATACCGTTAGTCTCACCGTGACGGACAACGACAATGCCACCGATAGTGCCACAACAACGGCAACAATCATCAGTGTCAGCACGAGTGCTCCGCCGATTGCTGATGCCGGCGGTCCCTACTCCGGCGCAGTGGGTTCCCCACTGACCTTCAATGGAACCAATTCCAGCGATCCGGACGGCGGCACTATCGTCCGTTACGATTGGGACTTCGGTGATGGTAGCGCAGCCTCAGACGCAGGCTCGACACCCAGCCACAGCTACACAGCAACCGGTGACTATACGGTGATCCTGACCGTGACCGACGATGAGGGTGATAGCGGAAGCGACACCGCCACCGCCACTATCGGTAGTGGTGATCTGCCGCCGATCGCCGACGCTGGTGGACCTTACACAGCTGACATAGGTGAGACGGTGACATTTGACGCCACCGGTTCGAGCGATCCGGACGGTACTATCGTCAGGTATGATTGGGAATTTGGTGATGGCTCATTCCTGCTTGATGGCGGAGCAACACCCAGCCACAGCTACAGCACAGCCGGCACATTCAATGTCATCTTGACAGTGATTGACGACGTTGATTTGAGCGATACTGTCTCGACTCAAGCGACCATTATCGATCCACTCGACGTTCCGGTAGACGAGGATGACGAGGAGCGGGATCGCGATGATGATGCGCGAGACAGCGATGACGAGGAGCAGGACCGCGATGATGATGAGCAAGACAGTGATGACGAGGAGCAGGATCGCGATGATGATGAGCAAGACAGTGATGACGAGGAGCAGAATCGCGACGATGATGAGCGAGACAGCGATGACGAGGAACAGGACCGCGATGATGATGGGCGAGACAGCGATGACGAGGAGCGGGATCGCGACGATGATTGACATCGACCAGGTTAATCAGCGTTAGCAATTTACCAACGCTGTAACTCGACTGGGGAGGGGGAAACCCCTCCCCTTCAAACATCATAGATGCAGGTGATTAGCCCCATCTCTCAGCTGATATCCTACGAAAGGGTGATGGGGGTAGGTTGGCGAAACCCTCGGCGGCATGGATGCCGCCGTGGAGCGTACACGGACGTATTTACAGCGTGTTTCGGCAGCCTATCCCCACCGCC
>JBDLIF010000195.1:0-5572 GCA_039714955.1 Pseudomonadota bacterium
GTAAATCTGTTGTTATATTGGGAAGCATTACGCTATGCGGGAAACAGGGGCTACAAATATTTCGATTTTGGACGATCAACCAGAGACTCCGGGACTTTTCGCTTCAAGCAACAATGGGGAGCCATGCCAAAAACGCTGTACTGGCACTACTGGCTAAATAGGACGAATGAGTTACCTTTACTAAATCCGACGAATCCAAAATACTCAATGATGATTAATACCTGGAAGCGGCTACCTGTCGTTGTTACTAAATTATTGGGGCCAATGATTGTTAAAAACCTACCGTAAAAATCTGTAGTAAGACTACAGCATAGGCACCCGTAGATCGACATTACTTCCCCAGCAGACCCTGGGACTTTAAAACCTCCACAACAGTGACAAAATGAAAACTCTTCATTAATTGCCGAAGCCTGGGCGCACATCTATCAAGATTATTGTAATGTCGAAACCGGGAAAGCCAGCCTGCCTCGATTCTGGGTTGTTGCGGATCGATCTCCCATGGATGGAGATAAAAGATGAATGATTTTTGTTGCCGGTTTATCTGTTTCAATCCAGCCTTACTCAGCCAATAGGGATAGAGACGGAAATAACCGCCGCCGGCGACAGGTAGACGATAATTGAATAACTCTATCGTCGACAATGGAAACTCAACCAAACGCCCCCCATTCGGGGTTTCCAGTTGATAAGGGAACCTGGGTGAGTCTGGAATACCATACCGATCATGATGTACCGGGAAGATGCTGGAGTCGTACTCAAACCCCACTTCAGAAAGAATATCGAGGGCCCAGCGGGATTTTTCGGTTATTGAATAGCTGGCGGCACGATACCCGACAACCGGACGTTGAATAATCTCTTCCAGTAGATCCTTCGATCTTTGCGTCTCCTCACGAAACACATCGGCTGTCTGATTGTAGACCAGTTGATGGCTGTAGCCATGGGAGGCAACCTCATGACCCCGTTGAGCGATCTCTTTGACCAGATCCTTAGCCCGTTCAGCAACCCAGCCGAGCACGAAGAAAGTGGCTTTGGCCTGATGTTCATCAAACAGATCCAATAGATGCCGAGTATTATTTTCAACCCGTAGTGGATAATCTTCCCAATCAGCCTGTTTAATGCGCCTGGCAAATGCTGAAACATGAAAATAGTCTTCTACATCTACGCTCAAGGCGTTTTGCATCTTCATCATAGAAGGAGCATCTGCTCTGATTCTTCCCGAACCTGGAAACCCGCCCCCAACACCAGCAAATCTCTCAGGCGTTTTATCCTCACTTATCCAAATATTCAACGCGGATGCGTACCAGCTGACCGGCAACCGTTTCCAGCGCCTCAATCTGATCGATAGCCTGATTCATCTGGCGCTCAAAGACCTTGTGGGTCAACATCACCAGGGGCAGCATAGTTGCATCCTCGGCTGGCTCCTTCTGTTGAATCGCCTCGATACTGATGCCCTCGTCACCCAGGATCCCCGCAATCTTCGCCACCACGCCGGGTTTGTCTTTGACCTGCATACGAAGATAGTAAGCGGTTTCAACCTCTTCGATGCTCAGAATCGGCAGATCCGACAGCTCATCCGGTTGAAACGCCAGATGGGGCACCCGGTTACCGGGGTCGGTTGTCAAGGCGCGCACCACGTCCACCACATCCGCCACTACAGCGGACGCCGTCGGCTCGGAGCCTGCGCCCGCTCCATAGTAGAGGGTAGGGCCTACCGCGTCACCCATCACCAGCACCGCGTTCATGACACCGTCCACATTGGCGATGAGGCGCCGCTCGGGAATCATCGTCGGGTGCACCCTCAGTTCGATACCCTTATCAGTTCTGCGCGTCACACCCAGATGCTTGATGCGATATCCCAGCTGACTCGCATACTCCACATCCTGACGTTCGATCTTGCTGATGCCCTCGGTGTAGGTCTTGTCAAATTGCAGCGGAATACCGAAGGCAATGGAGGCCAGAATCGTCAGCTTGTGGGCCGCATCTATACCTTCCACGTCGAAGGTGGGATCAGCCTCGGCATAGCCCAACGCCTGAGCCTCTTTCAGCACCTCATCGAAATCCCGCCCCTTGTCACGCATCTCCGTGAGAATGAAGTTACCGGTACCGTTGATGATCCCGGCAATCCACTCGATCCGGTTGGCCGCAAGACCTTCCCGTACCGCCTTGATGATCGGAATGCCGCCGGCAACCGCTGCCTCGAAGGCCACGGTAACACCCTGTTTCTGAGCAGCCTCAAAGATCTCGTTACCATGCATGGCGATCAGGGCCTTGTTGGCGGTCACCACGTGCTTACCGTTTTCTATGGCCTTCAGCACCAGTTCACGGGCTGGAGAGTAGCCGCCAATCAGTTCGATGATGATCTCTATCTCAGGATTGTCGACAACGGTAAAGGCATCATCAGTAACCTCTACCTGCTCAAGGCCCTGCAATTGGGCTGGATCGTAAACCTTGGCCGCTGCATGGCTGATCTGGATCCCACGTCCGGCACGACGGGCAATCTCTTGGGCATTCCGGGTCAGCACGTTCAGGGTGCCGCCACCCACAGTGCCCAGTCCCAACAAACCGACTTTGACTGGATTCAAAACTCTTCTCCTTATTCTTCAATGCGTTAATTGGTTTCCGCCCTCAAACAGTGGAAACTAATCTGGCACAGGGATATACCAGAAACACCCCTCCCCGGGATGTCTCTGGACGCTAATTAATTATTCACCACGCCATCACGGCGAAACATATCGCGGATACCCCGCACGGCCTGACGGGTTCGGTGTTCGTTTTCGATCAGACCGAAACGCACATGATCATCACCATGCTCACCAAAACCGATACCGGGGGAGACCGCCACCTTGGCCTCCCGCAGGAGTTTTTTGGAAAAGTCCAGTGAACCCATGGATTTGTAGAGCTCTGGAATAGGCGCCCAGACAAACATGGTGGCCTTGGGTTTCGCGACCGTCCAACCGATGTTATTCAATCCATCGCAGAGCACATCACGCCGGCTCTGGTACATATCGCGGATCTCGTGCACAGCATCCTGTGGACCCTCCAGAGCCGCGATTGCCGCCACCTGGATCGGGGTAAATGTACCGTAATCGAGATAGGATTTTATGCGCGACAGGGCCGCCACCAGGGTCTTGTTGCCACACATGAAGCCAACCCGCCAACCTGGCATGTTATAGCTCTTCGACAGGGAGAAAAACTCCACCGCGATCTCTTCCGCCCCCGGGACCTGCAGTATAGAGGGGGCCACATAACCGTCAAATACGATATCGGCATAGGCAAGATCGTGTACCACCCAGATATTGTACTGCTTGGCAATCTCTACCACCTTTTCGAAGAAATCCAGCTCCACGCAGTGGGTCGTGGGGTTACCCGGAAAGTTAAGCACCAGCATCTTGGGGCGTGGCCAGGAGTCCTTTATCGAGCGTACCAACTCATCGAAGAAGTTGCCTCCTGGAACCATCGGCACATGGCGCACGTCCGCCCCGGCGATGATAAAGCCATAGGGATGGATCGGATAGGCGGGGTTTGGCACCAGCACGGAGTCACCGGGTCCCATACAGGCCAGGGCCAGATGTGCCAGCCCCTCCTTGGAGCCGATCGTGGCAATAACCTGGGTAGCAGGATCCAGCTCCACATCATAGCGCGTCTTATACCAACGGCTCATCGCCCTGCGCAGCCGGGGAATCCCCTTGGACATGGAGTAACGATGGGTATCCTTGCGGTTGGCCACCTCACAGAGCTTGTCCACGATATGTTGCGGTGTCGGCTGATCCGGGTTGCCCATGCCAAAGTCGATGATGTCCTCACCCCGCGCTCGCGCCGCCGCCTTGAGCTCGTTCACGATGGCGAACACATAAGGCGGCAAACGGTTGATTCGGCGGAATTCTTCCATCTCTGCTGTGGACACGGGCATCTCGTCCTATGGGTAGTTGCAAAATGATTAAAGTTAACTGACCCATCGGCAAAGATCAATTCACAACGACTGTACGGGCTGATCTTTAACGATGATCTACTTCCGACCTTCAGCCAGCTTACTTACACCCCAGGACAATCGATACCAGGTTCGAATCACGGGCTTGGCCATCATCCGAACGACCTTATCCGCGCTCCCTGTTTGATGAGACTTCCTCTGACCGTACCCTCTGCCAACAGCAGGCTGTTTCCTGTTTCTAGGCGGGTTGGCAACCGTTAAAACACCTTGCCCGCCCTGGTACGCAAGGCTTGATACAAGGGGGGTAGAAAAAACCCTAGCGGGCCCAATCCAGGGCCATATGTGGATAACCGACAACAGGGATGCCGCGACGTAGGTCAGGGAACAGGCCACCAATATCCTCTTCGCATCCCGTATCTGCTGCCCGTTGATATCGCCATCTTGCAGCAGCGGTAATGCCCGGTTGAAGCTTGCATCCAGTTCCGACGAGAGGGCAGCCAACTGAGTCGCCATACCACTGCCTAGGATAGCAAATAAGGTAGAACCGATAAGCGCAGGAGGTAGAGACCGCTGGGTGAAGAGCGCTGCAGCGGGAACGGTAAGCAGTACCAGAGTCCCAATCTGTCCCGTGATCATTGCCAGTTTGGCGAGCCGGTATCGCCAGACAAAAGGCGGATAGTCCACGGCATCCTGGAGGGCATGAGAGACTTCATGAGCAGCGGTGGTTACCGCCGTGAGTGATTTACGGTTAAATTTGTCACGGGTCAGTCGAACTGCCCTGTCCTCTGGATCATAATGATCCCCAACATCGGTAATCTCCACCGGTACATGCTGAAGTTGATTCTGATCAAGCCATTGTCTAGCCAGCTCTGCCGCTGTTCCAGGCAGGTCCTCATCCTTTTGGTTATGCTGCTTCAGTACATAACCAACCCACAGTCTTGGCCCAAGAATCAGCGCAGCCGCGGGGATGAGAATGACTGCCGGGTGCATGATAAACCCGCCTGGAACTGTTAAGCCTTCTTCACCGCTGCCTTTTTCTTACCCACTGCTTTCTTCTTCGTGGATGTCTTTTTCTTGGCTGCGACCTTTTTACCGGCAGATGCCTGCTTTTTCACAGCACGCTTTTTCTTGCTTGCCAGCTTCTTCTTGGTCGCTGATTTCTTAGCGGTCTTCTTTTTAGCCCCCGCCTTCTTGCTCGTCTTCTTGGCTGATTTCTTTTTCACGGGGGCCGCGGAGGCGCTGCTGAGGATTTGGCCCTTCAAGGATTCAAATGTCTCTCCGATGGTCTGAATAGAGGTTTCACCGACCTCCTTGACATCCTGCAACACACCCTTGAGCGTTTCCGCTGGCTCCTTGCTGACCTTTTCCGCCACCGAAACCGTAGCATCAGCCGCGCTGCTCGCCAGACCGGTTACCTTATCGGTTAAACTGTCGAAAAGTTGCTTGACCTCATCAATGAGCGCCTTGCCGGTTTTTTCCACCTCATCGATAAATCCATCCCCATTTTCCGGTTTTGTACCCTTCTTGGTTTTATTGCCCTTTTTTTTGGATGCCATGTTTTTCTCCCTCTTGGTCTATTTCCACGCCTGATCTGAACTTGTTTCAGATTTCAATGTAAAAGATAGGAAGTTAATTGAGCTATTTCCA
>JBDLIF010000196.1:0-5541 GCA_039714955.1 Pseudomonadota bacterium
GATGGTCTGGGGGGCGCGCTGCTCGAACTCCTCGAAACGCATGGGCCGATTGTCCAGCGCGGAGGGCAGGCGGAAGCCGTACTCCACCAGGGTCTCCTTGCGGGAGCGGTCGCCCTTGTACATGCCACCGATCTGGGGGATGGTGACATGGCTCTCGTCCACCACCAGCAGGGCCTCGTCCGGCAGATAGTCGAACAGGGTGGGCGGCGGCTCCCCGGCCGCGCGACCGGAGAGATAACGGGAGTAGTTCTCGATGCCGGAGCAGTAGCCCAGTTCCATGATCATCTCGATATCGAAACGGGTGCGCTGGCCAAGGCGCTGGGCCTCCACCAGTTTGTGGGCCGACTCCAGTTGCGCCAGACGATCCTTCAGCTCCACCTTGATCAGCTCGACCGCATCCAGCAGGGTCTCCCGGGGGGTCACATAGTGGCTCTTGGGGAAGATGGAGTAACGTGGCACCTTGCGCAGCACCTCACCGGTGAGCGGATCGAACACCGAGATCTGCTCCACCTCGTCATCGAACAGCTCGATGCGCACCGCCTCCGCATCCGACTCCGCCGGGTAGATGTCGATCACCTCGCCGCGCACCCGGAAGGCGCCGCGATGCAGCTCCACCTCGTTGCGCTTGTACTGCAGTTCGGCCAGCCGTTTCAGGATGGTGCGCTGATCGATGATATCGCCCCGGGAGATATGCAGCATCATACCCAGATAGGAGCGGGGATCACCCAGGCCGTAGATCGAGGAGACGGTGGCAACGATGATGGCGTCCCTGCGCTCCAGCAACGCCTTGGTGGCGGAGAGGCGCATCTGCTCGATGTGCTCGTTGATCGAGGCATCCTTCTCGATGAAGGTGTCGGAGGCCGGCACATAGGCCTCCGGCTGATAGTAGTCGTAGTAGGAGACGAAATACTCTACCGCATTGTGGGGGAAGAACTCCTTGAACTCCCCATAGAGCTGGGCGGCAAGGGTCTTGTTGTGGGCCATGATCAGGGTTGGCCGCTGGATCTGCTGGATCAGGTTGGCGATGGTGAAGGTCTTGCCGGACCCTGTCACCCCCAGCAGGGTCATGCCGGCCTCGCCGTCATGGATACCCTCGACCAGGCGCTCGATGGCGGCCGGTTGATCACCGGCGGGGGCGAACTTGGATTCCAGTTTAAATTGTTTGGCCATTGGGGATTTTTCAGCAACAAGGAATTAGTTATTATTACATGCGCAGGCACCAGTTCAGATCACTGTCTAGCAGTGGTCGTCATAATAAGATAGCGGATAACACATCATGAATGCACAGCTCTCCACCCGGGTACAGGCCGTCAAACCCTCCCCCACCCTTGCGATCACCGCCCGCGCCGCCGAGATGCGCGCCGCCGGTAAGGATGTCATCGGCCTGGGTGCCGGTGAGCCCGATTTCGATACCCCAGACCATATCAAGGCAGCGGCGATCGGCGCCATCAACGACGGCTTCACCAAATATACCCCGGTGGATGGCACCCCCGGGCTGAAGCAGGCCATCATCGATAAGTTCAAGCGAGACAATGGCTTCGACTACGCCATGGACCAGATCCTGGTCTCCTGCGGTGGCAAGCAGAGTTTCTACAATCTGGCCCAGGCCGTCTTGGATCCGGGTGATGAGGTCATCATCCCCGCGCCCTATTGGGTCTCCTACCCCGACATGGCAATCCTGGCCGGTGGCGAGCCGGTATTCATCCAGGCCGGAGCCACCCAGAGTTTCAAGATCACCGCCCAGCAGCTGTCCGCCGCCATTACCGAGAAGACCAAGCTGTTTGTCATCAACAGCCCCTCCAATCCCACCGGCATGGCCTATACGGCGGATGAGCTGACCGCGTTGGGGGAGGTTCTCAGGGAACACCCAAGGGTGCTGATTGCCACCGACGATATGTATGAACATATCCTCTGGCCCGGCAAGACCTTCGTCAATATCCTCAATGTCTGCCCGGATCTGGTGGAGCGCACCCTGGTGCTGAACGGCGTCTCCAAGGCCTACTCCATGACCGGCTGGCGGATCGGTTACGCGGGCGGACCGGCGCAGATCATCAAGGCGATGAAGAAGATCCAGTCTCAGAGCACCTCCAACCCCACCTCCATCTCCCAGGTGGCCGCCCAGGCGGCGCTTGAGGGTTCTCAGGCGTGCATTGGCGAGATGCTGACCCACTTCAAACAACGCCATGACTATGTCGTGGATCGTTTGAATAGCATGCCCGGGGTAGAGTGTCTGCCTGCTGACGGCACCTTCTACTGCTTCCCGAAAATCGAAGGGGCGCTGGAAAAAATCGACGGCGTGAATAATGATCTGGAGTTGTCCGAATACCTGATCGAACATGCCGGGGTTGCCCTGGTGCCTGGCACCGCCTTTGGTCTGGGCGGCCATGTCAGGCTCTCTATCGCCACCAGTATGGAAAAACTGGAAAAGGCGCTGGATCGCCTGGAGAAGGTATTGGCCGGCTGATCTATCGATATTGGGTCTTTCGCCTATTGACGCTAAGCCCCGGTGTCATTAAGATGCCCGCTCTCAAACAATTCCCCGGTAGCTCAGTCGGTAGAGCGGGTGACTGTTAATCACTAGGTCGGCAGTTCGAGCCTGTCCCGGGGAGCCAATACAACCAAGGGGTTAGCACAAAATGCTAACCCCTTTTTTATTTGCGCGGCACTATATAGTCCGTTTATGCGTGGCTATATAGCCACACCCGTGCTCCACCCCACAGCCTTGTACGCCGAGACCTTCTCCTCATCGACCAGATAGGCCGCCAACCAATGCGAGGTTGATACAGCTCCCAATGGTTTCCGTGGAATCCCAGACCGCATCACAGTCTTCATAACCAGCCCACATGCCAGTGACCGCAGGTCCGATGATGTACCTATCTCCGTCTGACTGAGAGCCTGTTGGCGCAGAAAGATCCCGGTCCTAGGCTAAGAGATTAGGCCAGAACCAACCCGATTTTAGAAGGTTTGCATCCATCTGCTGATCCCACTCGGATTCCCCGTGAGTGAACCGAGCTGCAGTCGGAGGTATTGGGGGAACTCGCCGAATTGAAAGCGACGCAAGTTTCAGCGGCGGCGTACCTTGAAAGCGCATTGATCCGGCGTTGGTTAGACATCGGAACCCACCTAAAGAGAGGCCCCCCGTATTGTTGTGGCACGATGACTGGGTGGATTGGGCACCCAAGTTGGGGCCTTCCGCACACCACAATCGGTAGTACGTCACACCGGTGAGGATACGACCACACACCGAGCGGAATGCAGTTAAGCTCCTGGAGCAATCGCCGTCACACAGGCGAAGCCCTTTACAACAGAGATGGAGTCATCTGATGAGTGTGAAAAATACCTTTCTTGCTGCCGCGCTGCTAATTCCTTTTGGTGTCTGCCAGGCTGAATTATTCGCCGAGGGCTCCGGTCTGGAGGGCGGGAGTTACGTCGGTGTGCTCGGTTCCGTAGTAGATTATGAAGACGATTTTGGGGCGGAATACGACGTAGAGGGTGTCGCCTTGCAGGTAGGTCATGAATTCGGCCCGTATCTGGCGCTCGAGGGGCGTGTCGGTGTCACCAATGACGACGACCAGGGATGGGCATCCTTCTCAATGGACTACTTCGCCGGGCTGTACCTCAAGGGCAGCCTCTTTCTATGGGACCCAAGAGCGAAAGTGTATGGCTTGGTTGGCGCAACCCATGCGAAATTAACGTTTGAGACATTGGGACAGTCTTACGGCGACACGAACACCGAGCTGGCATATGGTTTTGGGTTGGAGTTTTACGGTAACGCCCGGAACGGAATAAGCCTCGAAGTCATGAGATATCTGGATGGGTCCGAAGACGACGTGGATTACACAGTCGATGCGGTTAGCATCGGGTACCTGCATCGATTCTGATCATTGATAGCCGACGGACTGAAAAGCGGTCCGTCGGCCCCACCGTTATATCGCTATCCCAGCGCGCCAGCCGGTTGCTTTGTGGGCGTTCAACACCGCCTCGTCTATCGATCGCCAATATCTGAACCTCGAGAAACCCTCAATTGCCGAGATGACCGCCAAGGCCATCGAGGTGCTCAACCAGGACGATGACGGTTTCTTCCTCATGGTGGAAAGCAGTCAGATCGACTGGACGGGTCACAATCATGAAAATCGATGATACCTCTACGTCAGCTTTGCAATGGAAGAATAGCCTGCAGCGATTGAAGCGCCTAGAAAGAACCCTCCTGGGGGTTGCTTCGCGGTTCTTGGTGGCTTGGCGGAGAAGGCTGAGGCTTATTGGATTTCCGGCTCAGCTGAAGTGGATAATTGAAATGTCGGGTAAGATTTCGCCCGTTCGACCAGACTGCCAGTTGTGACAAAGCACAGCTTATTCTCACGAACCCAGTTGGCGGACATAGGAGAATTCGGCCGCTCCGTGTTGTTCCACCACAAATCCATTGTATCCTACCTTTGACCTTGAACATGCCTGTGCGGGAAGCTCTGGAAACCCTGTCTGGGACGAACCAACTTGCTCTTGCCCTTATCAAGCCTATACTTTTTTATCAGGAGGGCATTATTTTGTCATGCCGGAGCAGCACCATAGTCATGACATAAAAAGCCAACGAAATCAGTGTGATCGACCTTTTTGGCTATCACAAGGAAAATACAGATATGATAACTAAATACAAGCGTCGGAGTTTCTATGTTCTCCCCTTACTTCTAACCCTCATTCTGAGTCTCGCGGGGCTTGATTCGGTGCATGCCCAATCTCAGGGGGCAGAGTCACCCCAGCCGTTTACAGCCAGTTATTGGGTGAAGAAAGCATTAGGATCGAATCAGCATCAACGGCAGGTCGAACTCGAAAAGACCTTCCTGCAGAATGACGAGCTACAGCTCGCACAAATCGGCAATATTCTAAGTTTCAGCATCAGTGGCTCCATCGAGTTGAATAGTCAACAGAGTTTGGTACGGGTCGTATTGATTGACAATGATCTGCATGAGTATCTGATCTATGAAGCCTATCCACTGATTGAGCGCGATTCCAGTTTCTCAATGAGTGATCAGTGTCGAGAGACCTGTCTATTGGATGGTGTCGGCGTACATTCGCTTCGCATAGAGTTGATAGATGCTTCGATCCACATAGACCGGTATGCCGTGATCGATACATCTGCAGCGGCCAAACACGATGTCGGGGATATAAGAGAACAGATGTTTGATACGCAGCAAAAACAAATGGTCAAACGGATACAGAACCATATTTCCAAGCTGAGATTGCGGTGGACGGCGGGTTCAACGAGTGTTTCCAGGATGTCATTTGCAGAGAAAAAGCGCTTGTTCGGCAGCGATACAGTGCCTAATCTCCAGGGACTAGAATACTACCAAGGGGGCATATTCGAGACGAAGCCACCTACTGAACCGACATCCGTAGAAAACGATTCAGATACATCGCTGATCGAGTCTTTTGACTGGAGGAACAGACACGGAGCGAACGATCCTGATTCACCCTATTACGATGGCGATCCCACGGGCAGCGGATGGATTACTGCCGTCACGCAGCAAGGTTGTGCGGATTGCTGGG
>JBDLIF010000197.1:0-5535 GCA_039714955.1 Pseudomonadota bacterium
CCGGTATCAGCGCCCTGGATCTGGGTGTGCCATTGACCCTGATCGGTGAGGCGGTGTTCGCCCGGGTGTTGTCATCCCTTAAGGATGAACGGACCCGGGCATCCGGCATCCTGGGTCCGCGTCAGAGCCGGCCGCTTGAAGACAATCCGAATGAATACGTACAGGCCCTGCACGATGCACTCTATGCTTCAAAGATCATCTCCTACGCCCAGGGCTTCATGTTGATGCGTGAGGCCGCCAGGGAGCAGGGCTGGGCGCTCAACTACGGCGAGATCGCCTTGATGTGGCGGGGTGGCTGCATCATCCGCAGCAAATTTCTAGGCAACATCAAGGCCGCCTTTGACAACAATCCAGCGCTGGACAATCTGGTACTCGACGAGTTTTTTACCCAGGCCGTCAAGCAGGCCGAGGCGGGCTGGCGCAAGGCGGTGATGCTGGCCGTGGGGCAGGGCATATCGACCCCGGCCTTCGCCACGGCGCTGGCCTATTTCGACGGTTATCGCAGTGAGCGCCTGCCCGCCAACCTGCTGCAGGCGCAAAGGGACTATTTCGGTGCCCACACCTATGAGCGGGTCGACAAGCCGCGCGGTGAGTTTTTTCATACCGACTGGACCGGACATGGCGGCAAGGTCGCATCGACAACCTACGAGGTATAGCCCATGAACTCCTTAGTCGATGCCTGTACCTTTGTCATCTTTGGCTCCACGGGTAACCTGTCACGCATCAAGTTGATGCCCGCGCTCTATCATCTGGAAGTGGCGGGCGAGTTGCATGAGAACTGCCGTATCCTGGCAACCGGCCGCCGGCCATGGGACCGTGACCGCTGGTTAGAGGAGGCCCGCGGTATGCTGGAAGGTAGTGTAACAAGCGGGGTGGACGCCAATGTGCTCGAGCGGTTTGAACAGCGTCTCGACTACTTTCAAGGTGACATCTCCGATTCGGAGATGTATGACCGGTTGGCTGAATATCTTGACGACAGACCGGACTACTCCGCCAATGTTGCCTTCTACCTTTCGATCCGCCCGGCGGAGTTTGGCGTGGTGACTGAAAACCTCAGCCGGACAGGCTTGCTCAAAGAGGAGAGTGGCTGGCGTCGCGTGGTGATCGAGAAACCCTTTGGTTACGATCTCGAGAGTGCCCAGGCACTGCAGACCCGCCTGTCGCGTTACCTCGACGAAGGGCAGATCTACCGTATCGACCACTATCTAGGTAAAGAGACCGTACGGAACGTGTTGGTTTTTCGCTTTGCCAATGTCATGCTGGAACCCCTGTGGAATCGCAACTATATCGACCATGTCCAGATCACCCACTCAGAGCAACTTGGTGTGGGTAGCCGTGCACCCTATTATGATGGCGCCGGCGCGCTAAGGGATATGATACAGAGTCATCTGTTGCAGTTGTTGACATTGGTGGCGATGGAGCCGCCGGTATCGATGGAGTCAGAATCCCTGCGTGACGAAAAGGTCAAGGTACTCAAATCGGTACGACCAATCCCACCGAGTGCCGTACATTCTCAAGCCTTTCGCGCCCAGTACGGACCGGGTAAGTTTGCTGATGAAAAGGTCAAGGGTTATCTGGGAGAGGATGGCGTTCCAGACGACAGTGTCACCGAGACCTATGCGGCACTCAAACTGTTCGTGGACAACTGGCGTTGGCGTGGTGTGCCATTTTATCTGCGCACCGGAAAACGCATGGCCGAGAGTGTCTCCAGCATCATGATTCGCTTTCGCCAGCCGCCTACACAATTCTTTCGCGACACCCATATCAAACAGATGGAACGCAATTGGCTGGTGTTGGGTATTCAACCCTGCGAATGTCTGCGCATACAGCTTACCGCCAAGGAACCGGGATTGGAGATGGAGACCCATCAGGTCAGTTTGAATGCCGGTTTTCGCGCGCAAAGCGACATCTATACCGATGCCTATGAGGGCTTGCTGCTTGATGTAATGGAGGGTGACCGCTCCCTTTTTCTGCGCTATGACGAGGTAGAGTATGCCTGGCGCATTGTGGATCCCATCCTGCGAACCTGGTCGGTTGAGCGGGATTTCATTACTACCTATCCCGCCGGCAGTTGGGGACCGGAGGAGAGTCGCCGGTTGTTTGAAAAGGAGATCGATGTCTGGCGTCACACCTAAGGATAAATAGTTGCAACTCAAGATTTGAACCGTTTCTCAAATTGAAATATTTTCAAATCACTAAGAACTCAATGCCCACAGAGAAAAGTCCGGGGGAGCTTCTTGTGGTTCGTGCTTGACTGGGTTCTGGCAGTTTTTACTTGGGTCTTGATACAAATTGCTTGAGGAGCGTGTTGGAAATACCTTTCATGGGATTTTTGCAAACGGAGATCAAAAGGTTCGGTTTTTGATTGCCTTCATTATCAATCGGTTAACGCGATTCAAAATGGCAACACAACCTTGTGTGGCACGGAATGTGGTACGAAATTCCCTTACTGAAAATACTGTTTGCGCCCATCTTCAGTGCACGGAATCCGCGACATTTTGGGGCATCCGCACCTGATTATTTCAATTTGATTACTGCTGCAATTTACGTCTTGCCGTTTCTAAAAATCTCTGTATCCTTTGGCTCGTTCATCAAACATATACGAGAAAAAAGCTGGCGTGCGAAGGTCCCAATCCAATAGTTTTCAGAGTCTCTTCAGCCTATGGTTGACCCTTCTCTCCATCTGGTTGGTAGTTAACGCTTCCCTGGCTGTTGATGTGATTGTGGTTGGCGTTCTCGTTGCCACCATTCTGGCTATACCGCTCGCATCGTTTGCGGGTGCATACGCGGATATACGCCTGACTCCCAAGGCGTTGATGCATTATATCCTTTACCTGGGAGTATTTCTTTGGGAACTGGTGTTGGCCAACCTGAACCTGGCCCGCATTGTATTCTCGCCAAAGATCGATATCCATCCCGGCATAGTAAAGGTCCGCACACGCTTGCAATCCCGCACGGGTAGGCTGGTTCTGGCCAACTCCATTACCCTGACCCCCGGTACCCTGGTAGTGGATATCGATGATGACGTGCTCTATGTCCACTGGATCGACGTCACCACCCAGGATTCAGAGCAGGCCACGCGTGAGATCGCGGCAAAATTTGAGAAGTACCTCGAGGTGATCTATGGCTGAGATGATTTTAAATGCCGCGATGGTATTGATCGCCTTCGCCATCCTGTTTGGCGTGATTCGTTTGATCAAGGGCGATACCGATACCGACAGGATCATTGCGGTAGATCTGTTAACTATCGTTTCCATGTCGGTCATCGTACTGGCCGCCCATCTTGCCGACCGTTTCATCTATGTGGATGTGGCCATCGTCTATGGCCTGTTGAGTTTTCTCGGGGTGTTGGCCGTGGCCCGCTACCTGGAACGTGGTTTGTAACCAGAGTTTGGAACCCTAGCTATGATTGAATGGATGACACTGTTGTTGTGTGCCGGCATCCTGGTGAGCGCCGTGCTGGCGGTCACTCTGGAAAGACCGGTCAGCGCCGTGATCGCGGCCGGCCTGACCAGCCTGTTCGCCTCGGTAACCTATGTGTTCCTGGCCGCGCCTGATGTAGCCATGACCGAGGCCTCGATCGGCAGCGGTCTGGCCACGGTAATCTTCCTCTACGCCATCAACCGTACCCGCAAACAGGATGTCGAGCCCGATGAGTGAGATACTGGGTAGTCTTGTGATCCTTGCCGGCTCGGTATTTCTGTTTGCAGCCGGCTTGGGTGTGCTGCGCATGCCGGACAGCTATAACCGGATTCAGACGGGCACCAAGGCCTCCACCCTGGGCACCATTCTGGTCCTGATCGGTCTGGGCATCTATCATCCGGCCTGGATCGGCAAGCTGTTGCTGCTGATCTTCTTCGTGCTGCTGACCAATCCGGTCTCCTCCCACGCCCTGGCGCGTGCCTCCCATCGGCGCGGCGTGCACAAGACCCGGCATACCGTAGTGGACAAGCTGCACGAGGCCAAAACCGTCAAGGGTGCCGAGTAGATGATCAAGCGCCTCTTTATTTTTCTGGTCCTGTTTCTGTTTGCGGCGATGTTCTATGACCTGGCCGACAACTACCAGGAATCGACTGAACTCTCATCCCTGGCCACCCGCTATGTGGACAAGGGGCCGGATGAGCTGGGCGCCGCCAATCTGGTGACCTCGGTGGTGGTGACCTACCGCGGACTGGATACCCTGGGCGAGGTCACGGTGCTGTTTCTGTCAGCGGCGGTGGTTGGCCTGCTGCTTGGGCTTATGGAGAAACAGGCAGGAAACCAATCGCAGAAGCAGGATAAAACGGAATCCAGCGAACTGGTGCAGACCACCGTGCAGTATCTGCTGCCGATCATCTTCCTGTTAGGCGCCTATATCTTTCTTAACGGCCACCTGACCCCGGGTGGCGGTTTTCAGGGTGGAGCGGTGATTGCCTCAGGGATTGTATTACTGTTCCTTGCCTTGCCCTACGCCAGGCTGCGGCATGCCCTGTTGAGCGTTTTGGAATCCCTGTCCGGTTTCGCTTATGTACTGGTGGGCATCTTCGGACTGGTGCTGGCGGGTGGTTTCCTGGACAACCGTTTTCTGCCTCTGGGCACCTACGGTGAACTGCTCAGCGCCGGGGCGATTCCACTCATCTATATCTTTATCGGTTTGAAGGTCGGCACCGAACTCAGCGTCGTGCTGGAACATTTCAAAAGCGATCAGCAGGATTAGTACCCATGGATCTGCCCGTTTCCACGATTACCCTGAGCGCTGGACTTGCATTGCTGCTGATCGGCATGTGGGGCATGCTCACCCAGAAGAACATCATCCGCATGATCATCGGTTTCTCCCTCATCGATACCGGGGTGCATATGATCATGGTCTCCATCGGTTATCTGTCGGGTGGTACCGCGCCGATCATCAACGCGGCGGTGGATCGCGCCACCGCCCTGCAGACGGTGGTGGACCCGGTGCCTTCGGCCCTGGTATTGACCGCCATCGTCATCGGCCTGGGCATCACCGCGGTGATGCTCGCCTTTGCGGTGCAGATACATGACAAGAAAAAATCCCTGTCCATTGAGGACTGCACGGAGTCGAAATGGTAGAAGCTCTGCTTGCCCCCATCAATCTGGTCATTGCCGCCCTTGGCGTTGGCTTTCTGCTGCCGCTGATCGCCAGACATAGCGAGGGTTCCGCCCGCGCGCTCTTCTGGCTGACCCAGATCTACCTGTTACTCATCTCTGGTATCTGGCTGCTGAGGCTGATGGGCGGGGCGCCAGCCGTCGAGATCATCACCGCTGGCATACAACCCCCCTTCGCCATCAATCTGCGCTTCGGTCTGTTTGAGGCGTTCGTGGTGACCGCGGTCAACCTCTCCGCGTTGCTCGGTGGCTGGTACCTTATAGAATACTTTCGGGGCAGGGCCTCGGCCATGTCGGTCTACCTGATCCTGGCCATGGGCATCAGCGGCATGGTGATGACCCGCGACCTGTTCAATCTCTTCATCTTCATCGAGATCACCGCGCTCGCCACCTATGGCATGCTCGCCCTGGACAAGCGCCCCGCCAGCC
>JBDLIF010000198.1:0-5514 GCA_039714955.1 Pseudomonadota bacterium
CAGAGGAGCTCAAGGCGGACGCAGGTCTTTAAAAAAATCCAGCTCCCCGAGGAGCGCTGCGACGGGAAACTATCCCGCCAGGCTCGGGGAAATGGCACAAACAGCTAAACGGCGCTCACTCTGATATTCATGGGAGATGATTAACATGAGTGAGTTTTCCGATTATAAGGTTGCCGACATCAGCCTGGCCGATTTCGGCCGCAAAGAGATAGCCATCGCCGAGACCGAGATGCCCGGGCTGATGGCCATACGTGCGAAATACGCTGCTGAGAAGCCACTGCAGGGCGCCCGTATTACTGGCTCCCTGCACATGACCATCCAGACCGCCGTTCTGATAGAGACCCTGATGGCTCTGGGCGCCCAGGTACGCTGGTGCTCCTGCAACATCTTTTCCACTCAGGACCATGCGGCGGCCGCGATTGCCGCGGATGGCATCCCGGTCTATGCCTGGAAGGGCGAGACCCTGGAGGAGTACTGGTGGTGTACCGAACAGGTGCTGAACTGGCCCGACGGCCCCAATGGTGAAAAACAGTTGCCCAATATGATCCTCGACGACGGTGGCGACGCCACCCTGCTGGTGCACAAGGGGGTGGAATTTGCCGATGCAGGCGGTGTTCCTGAGCCAAGGGCGGATGATCCGGAGGAGTGGAAGGTCATTCTGGGCGTGCTGAAACGCAGTCTTCGGGAGGACAACCGGCGCTACCATAAGCTGGCCGAGTCCATCAAAGGGGTCACCGAAGAGACCACTACCGGGGTACACCGGCTCTATCAGATGATGGAACAGGGAGAGTTGCTGTTCCCGGCGATGAATGTCAACGACTCGGTCACCAAATCCAAGTTCGACAACCTCTATGGCTGCCGGGAATCCCTGGTGGACGGCATCAAACGTGGTACCGATGTCATGATCGCGGGCAAGATCGCCCTGATTGCCGGCTATGGTGACGTGGGCAAGGGCTGCGCCCAATCCCTGCGCGGCCTCGGCGCCACGGTCTGGGTCACCGAGATCGACCCCATCTGTGCCCTGCAGGCCGCGATGGAGGGCTACCGGGTGGTCACCCTGGAGCAGGCGGCACCGCTCGCCGACATCTTTGTCACCGCCACCGGTAACTATCACATTATCAAGCATGATCATATGGCGGCCATGAAGGATCAGGCCATCGTCTGCAACATCGGCCATTTCGACAACGAGATCGACGTGGCCAGCGTAGAGAAGTACGAATGGGAGAATATCAAGCCCCAGGTGGATCACATCATCTTTCCTGACGGCAAGCGCATCATCCTGCTGGCGGAGGGCCGCTTGGTGAATCTGGGTTGCGCCACCGGTCACCCCAGCTTCGTGATGTCGAATAGCTTCACCAACCAGGTGCTGGCGCAGATGGAGCTATTCAATCATCCGGAGCAGTATCCTGTAGGGGTCTACGTGCTGCCCAAAAAACTGGACGAAGAGGTGGCTCGCCTGCACCTGGAGAAGATCGGCGTCCAGTTGACCACCCTCACCCAGGAGCAGGCCGATTACATCGGGGTACCCGTGCAGGGCCCCTACAAGGCCGATCACTACCGCTATTGATGCTGCCGTCAGCCTTCAGCGATCAGCATGCAGCCCTGTTTCTCGCGCTGATCGCAGAGGGCGGATAGTTTATTGTTGGAGGCTCTCTAGATGACAGACACGAATGCTACTGCTCGCAACTTCAGCTTCGAGCTCTTCCCACCCAAGACGGAGAAGGGTTTCGAAAATCTGCGGGCGGCTGTAAACCAGCTTAATGCGGCCGAACCCGAGTTCTTTTCCGTCACCTATGGAGCGGGTGGCTCCACTCAGGAGCGTACCTATGCCACTGTCGCCTGGTTACGGGAGAGTGGGATCGAGACCGCCCCTCACCTCTCCTGCATCGGCTCGGACCGGGAAGAGATTCTGCGGATCCTCAGCCACTACCAGGAACAGGGGGTGAGCCGCATCGTTGCCCTGCGGGGTGATCTTCCCTCTGGGGTGGGACTTGGAGGCCTTGGCGAGTTCAACTATGCCAATGAACTGGTGGCCTTCATCAAGGCGGAATTCGCCGATCGGTTTATCATCGAAGTGGCCGCCTACCCCGAATTCCATCCTCAGGCGAGCAGACCTGAAACCGATCTGGATAACTTCAAGCGCAAGGTCGAGGCCGGCGCCGACAGCGCGATCACCCAATATTTCTATAATGCGGACGCCTATTTCCGTTTTCTGGAGGACTGCGCCAGGCGGAACATCGAAATCCCCATCGTGCCGGGCATCATGCCCATCACCAACTTTGTTCAATTGGCACGCTTTTCCGACAGTTGCGGGGCGGAGATACCCCGCTGGTTGCGTAAGCGGCTAGCGTCGTTTGGTGATGATCTGGAGGGCATCAGAGCCTATGGTTCGGATGTGGTCAGCAAACTCTGTGAACAACTCCTCTCCGGTGGCGCCCCGGGGCTTCATTTCTATACCATGAACCAGGCCGGACCCACCTTGCGGATCTGGCGGAATCTCGGGTTTTAATTGATTTCAGCCCGCAAACAGACTCTCAAGCAGTGGATGTCCGGCTGTAGTCGGGCCTTCTTACATAGCGCGCGACGATGGCATCGAGCTGTTCCGGTTCAACCGGTTTGTTGAGAAACCCGTCCATACCCGCGTCAAGACATTGTGTCAGCACATCCTCCGCCGTATTGGCCGTCAACGCCAGGATGGGCATGTGAAGCTCACTGGGCTCCACTGCCCGATAATGGCGGGTAAATTCCAGTCCATCCATATGCGGCATGCGCAGATCAATGAAGGCCAGATGGTAGCCACCATCCGTCGCGGCCTGGAGTGCGGCCTCTCCATCCTTTACTGAGATCACCTGATGCCCCTTGCGGATCAGCAAGGTTTGAAACACCTTGGCAGCGATGGCATTGTCTTCCGCAAGCAAGATCCGAATACCACTCTCCGCTGCCATCGAGGCAGCTGACGGGGGTTCACCCGAGGCGGATTTATCCTGACCTCGGCCGACCAGCAGACTGATCGCGACTTCCGCCAACTGATCGGCAATAAAGGGTTTGAGTATCAGGCCCGATACCCGGGGTGGCCGACCTACCGTACGTCCACGGTAACCGGCCAGCAGAACCGGTGTTCGAACATCGATGGATGCCTCGAGCCGCTCCAGCAGCAGGCTCAGCGGGAACCCATCCAAGGCATCGCAGACCAACACCAGATCAAACTTCATCTCCCGGAGTCTGGTCAGCTCCTCCAAACTGGTTATCGGCACACTCTCCATGCCAAGCTCCCTGGCCGCCTCCAGATGGGCCTGCATGCTCGCTCTATGGGTCTCGAAGATCAGCAGGCGTTTACCGGCTAGCTGGGGCGGCTTTACAGCCAGGCTGCCGACTTGTTTCGGCAGCAACGGCAGTCTGACACTGAAGGTGGTCCCATGCCCCTGTTTGCTGCGTACGGCGATCCACCCCCCCATCAGCCGGGTCAGATCACGCGCCACCGTGGTGCCCAGGCCAGTGCCGCCAAAACGCCGGCTGGTGGAGACATCCGACTGCCAGAACATATCGAAGATCTTATCCAGTTTCTCCGCGGGAATTCCGATACCGGTATCCTCAACCTCGAGCAGGATATGCGGCACAGGGACCCGCTTGCCGCCCGATTCAACCGACAGGCGCAGTGTCACCTCACCCCGATCGGTAAACTTGATCGCATTGCCCAGCAGGTTATACAAAATCTGCGAGACCCTCAGCCTGTCTCCCAACAGCTCCCTTGGCACCCGGGCATCCACCCTGCAGACCAGTTCGACATGTTTTTCCTGGGCCTCGGTCGCCAGGTTCGAGGAGACATTCCGTACCAGATCGCGAATATCGAACCGGGCCGATTCCAGCTCCAGTTTATTCGCGTCGATCTTGGAAAAATCGAGGATATCGCCAATCAAGGCCCGCAGCAGGTGGGCGGATGATTGGATGGAATGGAGGTACTCCCTCTGTTCTACATCCAAGGGGGTTGTCTGCAGCAGGCGCGCCATACCAATCACACCGGTAAGGGGGGTACGCAGCTCATGCGTCATGGTAGCGAGGAAATCGCCCCGCGCCTTATTGGCCCGCTCGGCCTCCTGCCTCGCCTGATGCAGCTTGCGTAACAGGGAATACTGGTACATCGGCAACATCACCAGCAGTAACAGGAAGAAGATGGCCTCGAAGGTATGTGTCTGCCACTCGTTTAACGCATACAGCACAATGTTGTAGGCCAGCACACTGAGGATGGAGGCTATCATCAGCAAGCGCTTGCCATAGCGGGTTCCATAGGAGACAAAAATCCAGATATAGATCAGGTAGAAAGGACTGATCGCCTCCTTGGTAAGATAGATCGCCACACTGGTTGCGCTTATATCAATCACCAGGGTGATATAGCGACGCGAGTTCAACTCCGGCTTGTGGTAGACACTGATCAGGAGCCCGACAAAGAAGAAAAAATAACCGCTGAATAATAGGTAATAGTGAAATACATCGACCGCATAGTAGCCGGTCCAGCTGGCCAGGCCGATATAGGTGACGCTGAAACTCCATATCGCCAGCCTTACCCAGGCCGACTGATACTCAGGGTTGCGCAGAAGTGCTCGACTGAATAGATGTAAAGACATGATAAAAGATCCCTGTTTCTCATATGAATCCGCAACAGACCACCCGAAGCCCAGCATATCTTGCCTGGGTCGACAAGGGATGATCAGCGCTGCTCGACGAGCAGGGAGTTAGCGGTTATTCGGCCCAAAAACCGCTGATACCCGCAACCCCCTGAGCCCCATGCAGCCTCGCCCTTTCGAGGGCATCTGGCGCCATCCCCCCCAGTGCGTAGACCGGTAGATTGACCGACTCCACCCAGCGGGCAAACCTCTCCCAGCCCAGTGTCGCTGCGTCAGGGTGAGATGTGGTGGCCTCCACCGGTGATAAAAACACATAATCAAGGCCCAATGTCTCCGCCTGCTTCAGCTCCTCGGGATTATGGCAGGAGGCCCCAACCCAACCGGCCTCCGCCGGTCTGCCGCTCATCCCCATGAGCTGGTGACGATTGAGATGCATACCATCTGACATCCCGCTCCAGGAGTGTGGGTTTTCCGGCCGACTCAGCAACAACCTGGCGTCATGTTTCCGGCAGATTTTCCAGGCAGTCTCCAACAGCGGCCGGTATTCCGCATCACGCAGCTCGTGGGCCCGTAGCAGCACCCGCCGTAACCCCCTACGCAAGGAAGCATTCAATTGCGCTAGAAATCTATGGGTCTGAAATGGATCTCTACCGGTAATCAGATAGTGGCCGTGCAACTGAAGTGCATGGATGATAGGCCGGTCAGCGGCGGGGAACTGCTCCGGCCGCAGTGTCTCAGGGAGTACCCAGCGCAAAGGCTGGCCCTCCATCCCCTGTGGCACTCCGGAAAACTTCGGCACCCGATAGACCTCGAGCAACACAGAACGGTCATGATAGTGATGCGTGACCCGGATCAGCGGCTCTGCCTGAAGCGGCTTGATGCCCAGCTCCTC
>JBDLIF010000199.1:0-5466 GCA_039714955.1 Pseudomonadota bacterium
AGAATGCATCTCTGGGTGAGATGATCAGTGAATTGTCCAAGGCCGGTGTCTCGGTTCCTGGCGGCTTTGCGACAACCGCCGATGCCTTTCGGGAATTCATCCGTTACAACCAACTGGACGATAAGATCAATCAGCTACTCTCTGCTCTGGACATCGAGGATGTGGAGGCGCTGGCTGCAACGGGTAAAACCATACGCAAATGGGTGACCGAGGCCTCCCTGCCCACCGATCTGGAACAGGCCATCGCCATCGCCTACCAGGAACTCTCGGCAGAATCGACAGATAAAGTCGCCGTCGCCGTGCGCTCCTCCGCCACCGCGGAGGACCTGCCGGACGCCTCCTTTGCCGGGCAGCAGGAGACCTATCTGAATGTTTCCGGTATCGATGATGTACTCAGTGCGGTGAAAATGGTCTTTGCCTCGCTGTATAACGACCGCGCCATCGCCTACCGGGTGCACCAGGGCTTCAAACACGAGGATGTGGCACTTTCCGCCGGTATCCAGTGCATGGTGCGCTCCGATATCGGCTCCGCCGGGGTGATCTTCACCCTGGACACGGAATCGGGTTTCGATGAGGTCATCTTCATCACCAGCTCTTATGGTCTGGGGGAGATGGTGGTGCAGGGTGCGGTGAACCCGGATGAGTTCTATGTGCATAAAGGCAATCTGGAGCAGAGACGGCCCGCCATCCTTTCACGCGCCCTCGGCAGCAAACTCATCAAGCTGGTCTACAGCGAAGCGTCGAATGAGAACGTGGTCAAGGTCGATGTGCATGAACATGACCAGCACCAGTTCTCACTCAACGATACCCAAATCGAGAGTCTTGCCAGACAGGCGCTGACCATCGAACGCCACTACGGGCGTCCCATGGATATCGAGTGGGGACTCGATGGCGTCGATGGCAGGCTCTACATCCTGCAGGCCAGGCCCGAAACGGTGGAGAGCCGGGTGGACCGTACGCGGGTGGAGCGCTTTCAACTCGATGAAGAGGGCCCGGTTCTGGTTCAGGGGAGGGCCATCGGCCAACGCATTGGCGCGGGTGTCGCCAAGGTCATCGAGAGCGCGGCCGAGATGGCCCGGGTGGAGGAAGGGGATGTGCTGATCACCGACATGACCGATCCCGACTGGGAACCGGTGATGAAGCGGGCCTCCGCCATCGTCACCAACCGCGGCGGACGCACCTGTCACGCCGCCATCATCGCCCGGGAGCTGGGCATACCCGCGGTGGTCGGCTGTGGTGATGCCACGAACAAGATCCGGGATGGCCAGCCGGTCACGGTCTCTTGCGCCGCGGGGGATGATGGCTTCATCTACGAGGGATTGTTGAAACACACCGTCAGCTATGGCGATATCGAGCATCTGCCGGAACTGCCGGTAAAGATCATGATGAACCTGGCCAACCCGCACAGTGCCTTCGGCTTCAGTCGTATCCCCAATGCCGGCATAGGTCTGGCGCGCCTGGAGTTCATCATCAACACCACCATCGGCGTGCATCCGCGGGCGCTGCTGGAATTCGATAACCTGCCGGAGGCACTACAGACGCAGATCAAGGCCCGCATGGCGGGTTACGCCGATCCGGTCAGCTTCTATGTGGAGAAACTGGCCGAGGGCATCGCCACCCTGGCCGCCGGTTTCAGAGACAAACCGGTGATCGTGCGTCTGTCGGATTTCAAATCCAACGAATACGCCAATCTGCTCGGGGGGAGTCTCTACGAGCCCGAGGAGGAGAATCCGATGATCGGCTTCCGAGGGGCCGCCCGCTATATCTCGGAGGCCTTTCGGCCCTGCTTCGAACTGGAGTGCCGCGCCCTGAAGCGGGTCCGTGAAGAGCAGGGATTCAGCAACCTGGAGATCATGATCCCCTTCGTGCGCACCCTGGATGAGGCCAGCCAGGTCATCAAACTGCTGAAGGCCAATGGATTGCAGCGCGGCCGCCATGGGCTGCGCATCATCATGATGTGCGAACTCCCCTCCAACGCCGTGCTGGCGAAGAAGTTTCTGCATCACTTCGATGGCTTCTCCATCGGCTCCAACGACCTGACCCAGCTCACCCTGGGAATGGACCGGGATTCCGCCCTGATCGCCCAGGGCTTCGATGAACGGGATCCGGCGGTGAAAAAGATGCTCAGCCTGGCGATCAAGGCCTGTCAAAACGAAGGCAAGTATGTGGGCATCTGCGGCCAGGGACCTTCCGATTTCCCCGACCTGGCCGAGTGGCTGATGCAGGAGGGCATCAGCAGCATCTCACTCAATCCGGACACAGTGGTGGACACTTGGAACAAACTGGCGGCCAGCCGGCGCCAGTAATGGCAAAACGTCTCATCTATCTGATCTCCGACCATACCGGGATCACGGTGGAGACCATGGGCCGGGCCCTGTTGAGCCAGTTCGAACAGCTGGAGTACGAACTGGTACGCTGGCCCTTCATCGACAGCATGGAGAAGGCACGGGGCGCGGCCGATCGCATCAGACGAACCGGCCGCGACTCAGCGTTGCCGCCCATCGTCTTCAGCACCCTGGTCGATCCCGCCATTCGCGCCTGTTTCAAGGGCATAGGCGCACTGGTGTTCGATTTCTTTGAATCTTTCACCAGCCGTCTGGAAGAGGAGCTTGAGCACAAATCCACCCCGATCCATGGCCAACGCCACGGTTTGGTAAATCGCCGCGCCTACGACGAGCGTATCCAGGCGGTCAACTTCGCCCTGGCCAATGACGATGGCGCCACGACCAAAAACTACCCGGCCGCCGATCTCATCCTGATCGGGGTCTCCCGTTGCGGCAAGACCCCCAGCTGCCTCTTTCTGGGTCTGCAACAGGGCATTCTGGCCGCCAACTATCCATTAACGGAGGAGGACCTGTTGCAGGACCGGCTACCCGCTCCACTGCAAGGTTTTCGGGAAAAGCTGATCGGTCTCACCATCGATGCCCAGCAGCTGCATCGCATCCGTCAGGAGCGCCGACCCAACAGCCGTTACGCATCCCTGGAGCAGTGCAGAAGGGAGGTCAGGCTGGTGGAATCCCTGTTCAGAGACCAGCAGATCCCCTTTCTCAATACCACCGCCATGTCGATCGAGGAGATCGCCACCCGGTTGCTCCAGCGGCTCAAGCCCCAGTCATAAACACCCGGCGCTAACACCAATTGAGTAATCGACTCAAAAAAAGGGTTATAATCCGCACTCATTCCCTAACCGCGGCCACCCTCTCCAAGATTGGCGGATACGCTTCCCAACACCAGCAAACCCAGGAGCAAATCCAGCGTGTTCAGCCAGCTATTCCGGCGCTTTCGCAATGCCCCGCTGCCGATTGCCATAAAATGGACGATCTCCTTTGGCACAATGATCACCCTGGTCATGATAACCCTGGGCTGGTTTTTGATTGCCCAGCAGAACAGTATGCATATGCGGGAGATCAAGGAGTTTGGCAAGGTACTGGTGGATCAACTGGCCTACTCTGCCAGTGAACCACTGCTGGCGGATGACGAGTTTAACCTCCAGGGTCTGATCAGCCGCCAGACCAAAAGTCGGGATGTGGTCGGGGCCGCGATAATCGGATCCAAGGACCTGCGGGTGGAGTCCGGTCCCGTTCCCTGGCTGGATGCAGGCAAGGGACTCGACTCCCCACTCAGCTGGTCGTGGGTCGATAAGGATGGCATGCAGCATTCTGTCATCACCTTTGCCAGCCCCATCAACTTCAAGGATGTGGTGGCCGGTCAGGCCCTGATTACCCTTGACCGGGGATTTCTGGACCACCATAGACAGCGGATTATCCATATCATCGGCTACGCAACACTGGGGCTGATTCTGATAGCCGGGATTCTCTCCTACATGCTCAGCCGCCGCCTCAGTCTACCTATCAAGGTCCTGGCCCAGGCTGGCCGGCAGCGGGAACCGCTCAGTTTGATGAGTAACCGAGAGGGTGAACGGCGTGATGAGATCGGTCAGGTCTACGCCAATTTCAATCGGATGTCCGCCGATCTGCTGGAGAAACACCAGGTAGAGGAGGCACTCTCCCGTTATGTCTCTCCCATGGTCGCGGAAAAAATCCTCTCCAACCTCTCCCATCCCCGACTGAATAATCAGGAGTTGGAAGGCAGCGTCATGTTTTGCGATATCGTTGGCTTTACCGAGCTCTCTGAAGACCTGCCGCCTGATGAGGTTGCATCCCTGCTGAACATCTACCTGGGGGCCGTCGCGGAGGCTGCCCACCGTTGCCATGGCTACGTGGATAAGTATATCGGCGACAGTGCCATGGTCCTGTTTGGTGTTCCCGATGAGGAACCGGCCCATGCGGAACAGGCCATTCGTTGTGCCTGGCTGATCCATGCCCTGGTGCGTCATATCAACAAGGTTCGTCTGCGCAAGGGTGAGGATCCGATCAAACTGCGTGTCGCCATCAACAGTGGATTGATGCTGGCCGGTAATATCGGCATTCCAGCCCGCCTTGAATACACCGTGGTGGGTGACACGGTCAATCTGGCATCACGCCTCTGCGACCTGGCCCCCGCTGACGGGATCATGCTGGGCGAGACCACCGCCGCCATGCCAGGGGTGTCCGCCATGGTTGAACTCTACAGCCAGGCCCCCGTTAAAATACGTGGCCGAAGAAATCCGGTCACCCCTTCAATCGTGGGAACCCCCTCAATAGAGTTTGGCCAATGGTTGATGAATTCGATGAAGCAGATCCTGGAAAGACCTGCTGGATGAACATGCAGTTTCCACTCACGTTTATTTTCTGCCTCCTGTTGGGTGGTTGCTCCCAGATAAAATTTCAACCGCAACACCCCAGACTGACTGACGATCCCCTCGCCTCAGCCAAGGAGTTGGCAGTGGAGGAGCGCTGGGGAGAGGCTGAAGCACTGCTTGCCTATGCCATTGACGAGGGCTGGGATAGTGATCCCTACCAGGATGCCTTGAAACAGACGACTGAGCTACGCATGGCGCATGAGCGGAAACTGCGTGACCAGTTGCTGACTGAGCAGACGGCAGCGCTGCAAAAACAACTGCCAATCCTTAGCAAGCTCGAACGATCCGATCCGAACGACCAGGTGCTCAGACAGACGATCAAGAACATCCGTCAGGATCTGAAACAGAAGCGCAAGGCCCTTTCCGACTGCGGCAGGCATCATAAAGCCCAAGAATCCAGCCTGGCCAGGCAGTGTCTTGAATTAGCCCTCTCACTGGAGGCCAATACCCACGATCAGCTACTGCTGGATCAGCTTACCGAGAAGAAGATCAAGACTACCCAGGACGAAGTACGCAAGCAGCAGGATATACGTGTGCAGCAATGGAAAAGTCAACTCCAGGAGCGCCTGCGGACAGCTGAGGCCCTCTATCAAAAGGGCGAGCTGAGTAAATCCCGCCAGCAACTCGAACGGCTGCTGGCGGAAGATCCCGGCAACGTTGAGGCGAAAGAATTCCTCGTCCGCTTGAGAGCTGAACTCAAGATACACCTGGACAGACTGCTCGAA